>JBAZPE010000426.1:0-3307 GCA_041648375.1 Burkholderiaceae bacterium
CACAACGATCGCGGCACCGCTGTGGCAGCCGCCGAATTGGCGGTGATGGCAGGCGCAGACCGCATCGAGGGATGTTTGTTCGGCAGCGGCGAACGCACGGGCAACGTCGACATCGTGACGCTGGCATTGAACCTCTACACGCAAGGCGTGCATCCGGGCCTGGATTTTTCGGATATCGACGAAGTGCGCCGCTGTGCCGAGTATTGCAACCAGTTGCCGGTACACCCGCGCCACCCCTATGCCGGCGACCTGGTGTTCACGGCGTTCTCCGGTTCACATCAGGACGCCATCAAGAAAGGCCTGTCGCAGCAGAAGCCTGATGCCGTATGGGAAGTGCCCTACTTGCCGATCGATCCCGCCGATCTCGGGCGCAGCTACGACGCCGTGATTCGCGTGAACAGCCAGTCCGGCAAGGGTGGGGTGTCCTACCTGATCGAACAGGAACACGGCCTGGTGTTGCCGCGTCGCCTGCAAATCGAGTTCAGCCGTGCGATTCAGCGCGTCACCGACGAAACCGGCCGCGAAGTGACCGCAGATGATGTGTTCAAGATTTTCGATGCCGAATATTTGAAGCAGACCACGCCCTGGAAATTGATCCGCCACCGCATTGAAGGCAACCCCAGCGCAGGCGAAGGCCAGCATTTCTCGATTCAGGTCGAGCTGGAAAACGACGGCGAGCGCCGCACGGTCAATGGCGTGGGTGATGGTGCCATCTCGGCATTCGTCAATGCGCTGGGCATGCCGGTGCGCATCATGGATTACCACGAACACGCCATCGGAACGGGCACGGACGTGCGTGCAGCCAGCTACGTTGAACTGCGTCTGGCGGACTCGGCCACCGGATTCGGGGTAGGCATCGATCGCGATATCGTAACCGCATCGTTCCAGGCCATTCTCAGCGCGGTCAACCGCCATCTGAAATCGGGCGTACAAGCCGAAATCGAGTCAGAAGCGACCGCCTGATGGCGACGGCCCGTGCCGCACGGGCTGATTCAACGGTTTGGCGTTGACCGAGATCCGGTCAGACGCCGATCAATACCCGACCGACAAGCCTGGCAAATCTACCGTGATCCGGGGTTTGCCCAGTGCAAGGGCGGTGTTGTTCGCGAAATCGGACGCACGCGGGTCGTGCCCTGAGAGCACCTCATGCCCCAGGGCATCGGCCACGCCCATGATCTTGTCCAGCAGCAATACCTTGCCGCTGGGACGCAGAGGCTCACACCCCAGAGCCTCCCAGGTGTGATCGAACCAGGCGCGCGCGGCATTCGCCGCTTCTGCGTCTGGCGTCACATCGGCCTGCAAATTGACCGAACGACGGCTGTCGAACACTACCGTGATATCGCTTCGCATGTTGTCTCCTGTGTATCTGGTCTACCTGTCCCCGTCGCTGCGCGCGCACCGGGAAACGGCACGCACGAGCGACGGTCGTGCACCCTAATAGCCCCTGCCGGATTCCCACATGACGTTATCGCCACTCTCGCGCGCACGGCGCAGTAGCTCCAGCAGCGGGAAAGCGCGTTGCGCCATGCCTACGGCGCGCGCCATCGGCGGCACGGGCAGATCGTCATCGGGATCATCGTCGGGCACAGGTTCGGCCTGCGCCACCGCCGCTTCGATTCCGGCTATGGCCGAATCGAGTTGCTCGGGGGTGAAAACACCACGTTCCGGAAACGATGTGCCCACGTCCTTGCCGGCGGCCTGGAGCAATGGTTGGGCGTGGTGCGACAGCATCAGCACGTCGGCCGCATTTTTCGAACTGAACGTCACGAGCATCGAATGAGCCCCCTGGGAGTGAAAGAGCTCTCACACTACCCCAACGCCGCCCGTCTGCCAACTTGATCCATCCAGTTTCGGGCTATGATTGACAGTCGCTTCGACCCTCTTTCTATACAGTTCATCACGCATGCTCCTCGAGCAACAAAACCAACTCGCCTCCCTGATTTCGCAAGCCGTCACCCAGGTCTTGCCCGACGCCCCTGCCCCCGCCATCGTGCTCGAACGCCCCAAGGTGGCGGCCCACGGCGATCTGGCGTGCAACGTCGCCATGCAACTGGCCAAGCCGGCACGACGCAACCCGCGCGAACTCGCACAGGCCATCGTGACCGCACTGATGGCACAACCGGGCGCAGGTGAACTGGTCGAAAGCGCCGAGATCGCAGGCCCCGGTTTCATCAATTTCCGCATCACGGCACAGGCCCGCCAGGCCGTTCTGAGCGCCATTACCGCCGAAGGCGAGCAATTCGGCCGCGCACCACGCCGTGGCGACAGCATTCTGGTTGAGTTCGTGTCAGCCAACCCCACCGGGCCGCTGCATGTGGGCCATGCCCGCCAGGCAGCCCTGGGCGATGCGCTGTGCCGTTTGTACGACGCGATCGGATACGACGTCACGCGCGAGTTCTACTACAACGACGCAGGCAACCAGATCGAGAAGCTGGCCGTCAGCGTTCAGGCCCGGGGCCGGGGCATCGGCCCCGATTCGGACGATTATCCCGAAGACGGTTACCGGGGCGACTACATCGCCGACATCGCGCGCGACTTCCTCGAGGGCAAGACCGTTCAGTGTTCGGACGGCCAGCCGGTCACCGGTTCGGGCGAGATCGACGACCTCGATGCCATTCGATCGTTTGCCGTGGCCTACCTGCGCCGCGAGCAGGATCTCGATCTGCAGGCCTTCGGTCTGGTCTTCGATAATTATTACCTTGAAAGCTCGCTGTACTCGTCGGGCCGCGTGCAACGCACCGTTGACGCCCTGATCGCTTCCGGCCACACCTATGAACTGGACGATGCGCTGTGGCTGCGCACCACGGAACTGGGCACCGGTGACGACAAGGACCGCGTCATGCGCAAGCGTGAAGGCGGCTATACCTATTTCGTGCCGGATGTGGCCTACCACGTGGCCAAATGGGAGCGCGGCTTTCATCATGCCGTGAACATCCAGGGCAGTGACCACCATGGCACCGTGGCGCGAGTGCGCGCGGGCCTGCAGGCGCTCGATCTCGGCATTCCGGCAGATTTTCCGGCCTATGTGCTGCACAAGATGGTCAAGGTGGTGCGCGGCGGCGAAGAGGTCAAGATTTCCAAGCGCGCCGGCAGCTACGTCACGCTGCGCGATCTGGTGGACTGGGTCGGCCAGGATGCCGTGCGCTTTTTCCTCATTCAACGCCGTGCCGACACCGAATTCGTGTTCGACGTCGACCTGGCACGCAGCAAGAGCGAAGAAAACCCGGTCTATTACATTCAATACGCGCACGCCCGGATCTGCTCCATGATCGCCGCCAGCGACCAGCCAGCCGATGCACTGGCCAAC
>JBAZPE010000427.1:0-3292 GCA_041648375.1 Burkholderiaceae bacterium
TGCCGGTCTGCAGGATGCCGCGTGGTTCCACGTGCCCACGCCGCTGCATTTCGGCATCGGGTTCTCCTGGTCGCTGTTCGTGCCCATGCTGGTCATTTATCTGGTGACCTCGCTGGAGGCCATCGGTGATGTCACCGCCACGAGCAAGGTGTCCGGCCAGCCCGTATCGGGCCCGCTGTGGATGCAGCGCATCAAGGGCGGCGTGCTGGTCAACGGCGTGAACTCGCTGCTGGCGGGCGTGTTCAACACGTTCCCCAGCTCGATCTTCGCGCAGAACAATGGGGTCATCCAGCTCACCGGCATTGCCAGCCGCCATGTGGGCATGTGGATCGCGGGCATGCTGGTGCTGCTGGGCCTATTCCCTCCGATCAGCGGTGTGCTGCAGGCCGTGCCCGAGCCCGTGCTGGGTGGCGCAGCCATGGTGATGTTCGGCGCCGTGGCGGCCTCCGGCATCAATATTCTGGCCAGTGTGCGACTGGATCGGCGCGCACTGCTGGTGATTGCCATCTCGCTCGCGCTGGGCCTGGGCGTGTCGCAAGTGCCTGAATTCCTGGTGAATCTGCCCACCACCCTGCGCCATGTCATGGAGTCTGGCGTGGCCACCGGCGGGCTGTGCGCCTTGCTGCTGAACTGGTTCCTGCCCGACACGGAGAAGCCGGTGACGGCATCCCCCACGCACCCTTGATTGTTTTTTTTATGTCCTAGCAACGGCCTATAATTAAGGGTAAACCCGATGTATTTTGCGATCGCAATTCGGCTATAAACGTCCATTGTATTTTTTTTGTACTAGAAAATGATCGTTTCCATTATCGGGGTCGGACAGGTGGGGCAGTGCTATGCCCGTGCACTGGCGGCTGCGGGGCACACGCTCCACACCCTGTGCGACATCACCCCCACACCCACCATCCGTGCATTCGCCACGGAGGTCGGTGCCCAGGTCACCACGGCTCCCGGCCCCTGGCTATCGGAGGCTGATCTGGTGATCAGCGCGGTGTTCGGCCATGCCGCGCTGGATGTCGCCGCGCACGCCCTGCCCTATTTGAAGCCAGGCGCGCAGTTTGCCGACTTCACCACGGCCAGCCCGGATGACATGCTGCGCGCGGCCGCGGTGGCGCACACGCACGACATCCCCTTCACCGATGTGGCCATCATGGGCGCGATTTTCATCGCGCGCGACAAGACGCCACTGCTGTGCTCGGGCTCGGGCGCGGCACACGTTGCAGCCTTCATGGCCGCATGCGGTGCGCCTGCGCGTGCGATCGAGGGTCAGGCGGGCGACGCCATGACCTTGAAGCTGCTGCGCAGCATCATCACCAAAGGCCTGGAAAGTCTGGCCGTCGAATGTCTGGTGGCTGCAGATCAGAAAAATCTGCGCCCCGCGCTTTATGAAGTGCTGGCCGACGTAGACAGCATGCCGCTGACGCGCTTCCTGGAATCCATGGTGCGCTCGCATGTCGTGCATGCCGAGCGCCGCCTGGTCGAAGTTCAGGAAGCCCGACAGCAACTGGTGGACGACAACCTGGAACCACTGGTGCTCGATGGCGTCGAACGCCTGTTCGCCCGCACCGCAGCGGCCCTGGCACAGCGCCGCGAAGCACTGGCCACCTCACCCCAATCCGTGGCACCGATCGAGGACACACTCGATGCCAGCCTGGCGTGGCTCACCCCCCTGGCACAGCACTCTTCAACCAAATAAACGAGGACGACACATGACCCCTTTCAAAAAACTCGCCACGGTCACCGCGCTGACGCTGTGCACCGCCATCGCGCACGCCGCCGACATGAGCGGACAGCCCATCACGTTCATCTCACCCTTCCCGCCGGGCGGCGGTACCGATACGCTCACGCGCATGGTCGGCACCGAACTGAGCAAGGAAACGGGCTGGAACATCGTGGTGGAGAACAAACCGGGTGCGGGCGGCAACCTCGCGCTGGACGGTACGGCGCGTGCCCAGCCCAACGGTCACACACTCGTCATGGCGCAGACCGATAACATCGTGCTGAACCCCTGGCTGTACAAGAAACTGAACTACGACACCTTCAAGGATTTCCGCCCCGTAGGCCTGGTGGCATCCTCGCCCAGCGTGTTCGTGGTGCTGCCCGATTCGCCCCTGAAGACCATCAAGGACGTCGTCGACACCTCGAAAAGCAAACCCGGTTCACTGACCCTGGGCATTCCCGGTGTGGGTGGCACGGGCGATCTGCTGGGCCACCTGTGGGGCAAGGCCGCCGGCATCGAGCTCACGCACATTCCCTATCGCGGCTGGTCGCAAGCCTTTCCTGATCTGGCCAGTGGTCGTATCGACCTCTACACCGGTTCGGTCGCGTCGCTGCTTCCGCAGATCGCAGGCGGCAAAGTGCGTGCCCTGGCTGTCGTGGCCCCCGAGCGCTCACCTGCCCTGCCCGAGGTGCCCACCTTCGTGGAAAGCGGCTACAAGAACATCGACCAAACGATCTGGTGGGGCCTGATGGCGCCCGGCAAAACGCCCGATGATGTTATCACTACCTTGAACACCGCCCTGAACAAAAGCCTGGCCAACGCCGAGCTGATCAAGAAGCTCGAAGCGAGCGGCTACAGTGTGATGTCGGGCACGCCTGACGATCTGGCCAAACGTCATCGCAGCGACCACGACAGCTTTGGCAAGATCGTTCAAGAAGCCGGCATCGAGCCGCAATAACGGCACCGCCCCCATCCACTCTCGAGAGGTCAGCATGTTCGGATTTCAGATTCACCCCCGCACGCGCGCCGTCAGCGCCGAATTCGTAGAAAAATTCCGCGCCATTCCCGTGGCCAACATCAGCGATGTCATGTCGCGCATGACTGCCGGTGGCGCGCGCCTGCGCCCCATGCATAACGGTGCGCCGCTGGCCGGCCCCGCCCTGACCGTGCGCACCCGCCCGGGCGACAACCTGATGGTGCACAAGGCACTGGAACTGGCCGCGCCTGGCGACGTGATCGTGGTCGACGCCGGTGGCGATCTCACCAATGCCATCATCGGCGAAATCATGACCACCTATGCCGCCACCAAGCAATTGGGCGGCATTGTGATCAACGGCGCCATTCGTGACGCTGCCGCCATTCGTGCAGGTGCCCTGCCCGTCTATGCGGCAGGTATCACGCATCGCGGCCCCTATAAGGATGGCCCGGGCGATATCAACTCCACGATAGCCATCGACGGCATGACGATCGCCCCGGGCGATCTCATTCTGGGCGACGAAGACGGCCTGCTGTGCATCGCCTACGACAACCTGGAAGAAATCTACCAGGCTGCCGCTGCCAAGAATGCCCTGG
>JBAZPE010000428.1:0-3291 GCA_041648375.1 Burkholderiaceae bacterium
TGAGCGGATCGGTGCGCGTGGGCGACGACGTCACCGTGCAGCCCTCGGGCCAGCGGGCAGCCGTGGCGTCGATTCATCTGCTTGACGAGCGCCGTGAGGTGGCTCTGGCAGGTGACTCCGTCGTCATTGTGCTCGATCGCGATCTCGATGTGTCGCGTGGCGACATCCTGGCTGCCACGGCCTCGCTGGCCAGTGTGGCGCGCGAGTTTTCTGCCGAGGTCTGTTGGCTAGATCAACAGCCGTTGAATCCGTTGCGCAAATACCTGCTCAAGCAAGGCACGCGCCTCACGCACGCCAAGGTGCAGCGTGTACTCTCGCGTCGCAATGTGCTTGAGCTCGAGCAAGAGCAGGGTGAGCCCGACACGCTACTCATGAATGAGATCGGCACCATTGCATTGCAGACACGCGAGTCGTTGGCTTATGACCCTTACGATGCCTGCCCGGGCACTGGCGCATTCATCCTGATCGATGCGGCAACCCATCAGACGGCAGCTGCGGGCATGTTGCGCTAATGCGTTTGACCACAGCCGCGACCGGGGCGGTGGCAAGCCCCGCCACCCAGCGCGCCTGGATTCCATACGCTGCGGCAAGGCCATCGGCCGGCTCCGGTAAAGTCAGAGGCGGTTTCAAAGGGAAGGGCAGGGTAGCTGGGGCAGAACGGGCACCGTGGTTAAGGGGTGGCGCCCGTAATCTGCTTGCGTTGGCAAGCCGGGTGGATTAAAAACAACTGTGGACGCTTGCCAAAAGTACTGGATATTTGTACAGTACTAACCATGGCAACGCTCAATCGCTCCTCTTTCGCCGGAACCGAGTTCCCGGTCAACGCCCCCACCGCTTTGCGTGGAAGGGGCGCTGTGGCCAACGTTCTGCATCGTTTCGACAGCGTTTCGCGTGTTGCACTGGATGATGGCTGGGCACACGGCACTGAGGATGACGATATCGCGCCTGTCGCATGGCGCACGATGGTTGAAAGCGAGCAGGCCCGACGCCTCATCTCGCGAAATGTGTCGCCAGATATTCCGTTCGACGCTGCGGTCAATCCCTACAGGGGCTGCGAGCATGGTTGCGTCTATTGTTATGCGCGTCCCACCCATGCTTATCTAGGCTACTCCCCCGGTCTGGATTTCGAGACCAGGCTGATTGCCAAACAGAATGCCGTAGCCGTGTTGCGTGCGGAACTGGCTCGACCACGCTATGTCCCCAGCCCGATCAACATCGGATCCGCCACCGACGTGTATCAGCCCATCGAGCGGGACTGGCGTCTCACGCGCGGGCTGCTCGAACTGATGCGCGAAACCGGTCACCCTTGCACCCTCGTTACCAAGAATGCACTGGTCGAACGCGACCTCGACGTCCTGCGCGACCTTGCCCGCGATCAGCTCGTCGCGGTGTATATCAGCGTCACCAGCATGGACAATCTCTTGTCCAGCAAGCTTGAGCCCCGCGCCAGCGCGCCCTGGCGCCGTATGCGTGCCATCCGTACGCTGGCTGATGCGGGGGTACCCGTGGGCGTCCTGGTGGCGCCGGTCATTCCGTTTGTCACCGATGAACACCTCGAACACGTGCTGCAGGCGGCGAGTCAGGCAGGCGCAAGCAGCGCCAGTTACACGGTGATTCGGCTGCCTTACGAGGTCAAGGACATCTTCCAGGCCTGGTTGCTTGCACATTACCCCGATCGAGCCGAGCGCGTGCTGCATCGCATCGAAGACATGCGTGACGGCAAGCGCAATGATCCGCGCTTTGGTTCACGCATGCGTGGCACAGGCATCTGGGCCGATCTCCTGCAACAGCGGTTCGAACTGGCGCTGCGCCGCTTCGGGCTGAACAGGAAACGCGTTCCCCTCAATCTTGATTCGTTTGTTCCCCCTGTGGCCGACACGGCTTCCGGTACCCGTCGCACACCACATCCAGTGGCATGCGAGACCGTCCAGCTCGGACTGTTTGATTGATTCAAAGGTAAGTCATCATGAATACTGCCGTCGGCATGAACGCTGCACTTTCCCTTGATGCCACTGGCGTCAAATGGCCTTTCGCGCCCCAACGACGTCCGGTGGTCCAACGCCCGTCCCCCCGTGCGACCGGCGCCACCTCTGCCGATGCAGGCCACGGCATTGCGCCGGCCAGTCAGGGGCAGCACGCAGGGCCGTCCACGGCAGACCATGCGACGACCAAGTCCGACCTCCCGTCCTTGGTGGCATCGCAGAACCTTCCCAGGGCAATGCAACCTGCCGGCGTGGCGGGACTTGGCGGTCACAGTGCGGGGCAATGGCAGTCGTTGCCCGCAGCCGCCCGCGTGGGCACATCTGCCACTGCGCAGGTATCACGCCGCCAGATGATCGGTGACGTCGCGTTGGTGGCCGTGTGGGCCGCGATGATCCCGGGCATGTTGTGGTTAGGTCACGCGGCAGGCTTCTGATTGTCAAGCGTGACGTTCTGTACTAGAATGCTGGGTTGCCACCCCCTCATCCTCTTTTCGCCGTCCATTTAAAAAACCGGCAACTGTACGCAGCTGGATATGTTGGTTCTGCCACATGGTGCGTATAGCAGACACTGCGAAAAATGATGTTTTTGGAATGTCCATGAATCTGATCGAACAGCTCGAAAACGAAGAAATTACGCGCCTGTTGGCCGCGAAGAACATTGAAGCCATGCCGACGTTCGCGCCAGGTGACACCGTCATCGTCAGCGTCAACGTTGTTGAAGGCACCCGCAAGCGCGTTCAGGCATTTGAAGGCGTTGTGATTGCCAAGCGCAATCGTGGTCTGAACTCGGCTTTTATCGTCCGCAAGATCTCCTCGGGTGAAGCAGTGGAACGTACGTTCCAGTTGTTCTCCCCCCAGATCGCGTCGATCGAAGTCAAGCGTCGCGGTGATGTGCGCCGCGCCAAGCTGTACTACCTGCGTTCGCGTTCGGGCAAGTCGGCGCGTATCAAAGAAAAGCTCGTCAGCAAGAAAGCCGCAGCCGCCAAGGCGTGAATGCGTCTGGCTGACATTGGAGGTCACTTATTGCTTCAGAGCTTTAAGTGATTCCGGGTTAAAAAGGCACCTCAGGGTGCCTTTTTTGTTTTGGTCAACCAAGGACATGTCAGAAATACCAATTTCCTCACGCCCGCGTCGTGCACCGGTCCGTCCGGGCTTTGACCCACGCGATCAGCCCTCTGTTCAAGCCGATGCCGGCTTGCCCGCTCTGTCAGCTGATGCGCTGACGCCGGGTCGGATCAGGCAGGTTCTGGCGCAGCGCGAGGTATGGTCCGTTGTCCTGCCGTTGGATCGTGATGCGCGATACCCTGGC
>JBAZPE010000429.1:0-3286 GCA_041648375.1 Burkholderiaceae bacterium
CCATGACGCATTCTGTGAACGCGACGCTACTTCGCGACAGAAGCCGGTTTGACATCACCAAAGATCTCAAACCCGTTGCACTGCTGGCGTCGACACCTATTCTTGTCGTCGTGCCCACCAGCAGCAGTATTCGCACGCTTGCCGATCTAGCCAAGGCCGCCAAAACACAGAAGTTGAATGCAGGTTCGAGTGGTGTGGGCACGCCCTCGCATCTTTCGCTGGCACTGTTCAATCAAATCAACGACACCAATATTCTGCACATCCCGTACGGTGGAGGATCACCATCGCTGACCGACCTGATGGGCGGCCAGCTGGATGTCATTTTCAGCAACTATGCCGAGTCCCTGCCTTTCGTGCAGTCGGGCAAGCTGCGCGCCATCGCCATTGCGAGCAACGCACGCAACCCACAAGTCCCCGACGTGCCCACTTCGGCTGAGGCGGGCATGCCCAAACTGAACGTGGAGCAATGGACAGCTGTCATGGTACCGAGCGCGACACCCGATCCGATCGTTCAGCGTCTGGGCAAAGAACTGGTCGCCATCATGGCGCGTCCTGAGGTCGCAGAAAAAACAAGATCGCTCGGTTTCAACGTGGACCCGCGCGGTCCCGCCGAATTCGCGACCTTCTGGAACAGTGAAGTCGAACGCTGGCGTGCGCTGATCCAATCTGCTGGCATCAAAGCCGAATAAGCGGCGGCGACGGCATGAGTCCCATGCCGTCGCGCTGGCAGGCTGGCGCAGCCCCTAGCCCTCGAATGACGCTGTTTCTGTGCCGACGATTTGCTCGATCAGATTTCTCACCGTGGGCAAGCGCTCATGCCGCCGGAACAAGGCTTCGACCTCGGACGTGATCGCCGGCCCCGAGATCGCCCGAAACACCACATTGGGCAATCGAATCACTCCCGTGAGAATGCCAGGCACGACGGCCACGCCGACGCCCAGCGCGACTTGCGTGAGCACCGCGACCAGGGTCCCGGGTATCGATACGACATGTGGAATGAACCTGCCACGCCTGCCCACCTCCTCCAGCCCCAGGCCTTGCTCGGGGGCAACGAATGATTCTTTCGCCAATGCCGACGGCCTGATGGGCTGATCGGCCCGTGCCAAGGGGTGATCTGCTGGCAGCGCCACGCAAAACCCGTCACGCGCCAGCGCGTGGCTGGACATGGACGCTGGCAGCACCACCGGCGTTCTGACAAAGCCGACGTCAACCCCACCCTCCTCGATCAGTGCAATAAGCTGGTCGGTGGCAAATTCCCGTGTATCCACCATCACGTCGGGCCAGCGCGCGCGAAAACGCTGCACCTGATCCTGAAGTACACCAAAGAACACCGCCGAACCGACATAACCGATCATGACTTTGCCGACCTGCCCACGCCCCGCACGTCGACCCACATCGACCGCGCGTTCGAGCTGCACCATCGAGGCCCTCGCCTCCACCAGGAAAGCCTCGCCGGCGGGCGTGAGTGCGACCGACCGTTTTGTCCGATGAAACAACCTGACTTGCAGCAAACGCTCGAGCTCCTGAATCTGCGCCGTGAGCGTGGGTGGGGAGAGCCCGAGTAGCTCAGCGGACCGCGCGAAGTGAAGGTTCTCGGCAATCGTCATGAATGCGCGCAGGTGGCGAAACTCCAAAACGGAGGGTTCTTTATTCGGCATGGCTGAATTATCTCAACAATTCATCGTATTGAACTGAATTATCTCCCCTGTTCAAATTTCGCTGTGTTGTTCTCATCATCGAAGGTTGCCATGTCTTTCAATGCTTTTCGTACCGCAATGACCGTCGCCCTCTCGGGCTCGATTCTTTTCACGGCGATGTCGGCCGGCGCAGTAGAGTTACCCCGTGAGCCCGTCATGACCCTGTCTGCCGCCCAACAGGTCATCGCCGGCGCGCAGGCCAAGGCGCAAGCCGCCGGTTGGCCATGCGTCATCGCCGTCGTCGACAGCGCTGGCGCGCCCGTCGCACTGGTGCGGATGGACAATGCCGCCATCCCTGCCGGCGTGGAACTCGCCCCTGGTAAGGCACGCACCGCCGCACTGTTCCGTCGCCCCAGCGGCGCGCTGGAAGACGCCATCAATGGCCCGCGACCCGCCGCCATCACGGCCCAGGGCTTCGTCCTGATGCGCGGCGGGCTGCCGATCGTCGTCGATGGCCATACGGTCGGTGCCATCGGGGTTTCCGCCGATACTCCGCAGCACGATGAAGAGATTGCTCAAGCGGGCGTCGCGGCGCTGAAATGATCAGACGGAGGTGCGCAGGGTTGCGCCCTTCCTTCGTCACTTCTGCCTGTTCAGACAGGCCTTGTCCACTGCCAGTTATCGGAATCAGGCAACAGGGGAAGGATGCGCGCAACTTAGATGTCGCTCGATACCACGCAAGCGCAGACTGCGTGACGCTTGCTACGATAGCGTTACCTGCACTGCTGCAGCGGCTGATCGCTGGTAACGCCTTCCATCAGCCAAATCGACAGACAGACAGACAGACAACAAATCGCCAATGTGGAGAATGAAGTGAGCCTGGAAAGCGTTCGTGCATTTTTTGCTGCCAAAGCACCGGACCTCGAAATTCTGGAAGCGCCCATCAGCACCGCCACTGTGGAACTGGCCGCCCAAGCACACGGCGTGGAACCGGGGCGTATCGCCAAAACGCTCTCTCTGAAAATCGGGGAACGGGTCGTCCTGGTCGTGGTGCGCGGCGATGCCAGGCTGGACAACGCCAAACTCAAGCAGACCTTCGGCGGCAAGGTCAGAATGCTGGATCCGGAAAATGTTCAGCGCCTGACAGGGCACCCTGTCGGAGGCGTGTGCCCCTTCGGACTGGCGAGCGATCTGCCTGTGTACTGCGACACGTCGCTGCAGGCATTCGACACTGTGCTGCCCGCCGCCGGCGACATCCACACGGCGGTCCGAATTGAACCCGCACGCCTGGCGGCCCTGACCGGTGCAGCGTGGGTCGACGTGATCAAAGCCGACGCTGCGGTTGCGGCCTAGAACACGCCTGGATCAACGACACATCGCACGCAGTACGTGCGCCAGTTGCTTCACGGCCACTTCCAGTTCATGGGGCGCGTGCGCGGCGAACCCCAGCAGGAAGCCTGCCTTGTGCTTGCTCGATATATGCAGTGCAGTCAGTCCCAGGAGATCGATGCCGGCCCGCGCTGCAGCGTCCGCATGGTGCGAACGTGGACGCTGACGTGGCCACCTTCGAGAAAGCGCGCCAGCGTAGGTTGCGGAATCGGCACGCTATGCCCATCGAGCAAGTCACGCCCTGCCCGCTGCATCTCTGT
>JBAZPE010000430.1:0-3282 GCA_041648375.1 Burkholderiaceae bacterium
AACAGCAGCCACCGCAATCGGCGTCGATGCCCTGCACTCCGTTCTGCACCGCGGCCTCCATGACGGACTGGCCGACCACGGCCTGAACTTCACGCGCCGTCCCCTGTGGTTCGATGAAAATGATCTTTGGCATAACCGGCTCCTGTCCTGATAATTCGGCTCGATTCAATGTCGGCGCACCGACACCGCCATATCTCCCAGCGCAATCGAGATGTTCTGCACATCCTCCCAGCTGGGTGCGTGCCCCATCGCCAGCCAACGCTTGGCGGTCATGAAGGCGCGCGGGTCGTTGATCGCGTCCACGGCAATCAGCTGACCACCATCGAAGTACCAGACCGAGAGCGAGTCATCCGTGTTCTGGCGCAAGGCCACCCGGTCGTAGCCGGCGTTCAATCCCGCAATCTGCAACTTGGTGTTGTACTGATCCGACCAGAACCAGGGCAGGGCGTCGTACTGAGCCTGTTCGCCCATGATCGAGCGGGCCACCACGTCTGCCATGTCGACCGCGTTCTGAACCGATTCGAGCCGGATCGAGCGGTCTCGATAGGGAAAACTGGCGCAGTCGCCCAAGGAATAGATCGATGGATCGCTAGTGCGGCAAGACGGATCGACCACGATGCCGTTCTCGACAGCGAGCCCTGCATTCGCTGCAAGATCGGTGCGTGGCGTGACACCAATGCCGACGACCACGACGTCAACAGGGATGCGCGTGCCATCTGTCAGCGTCACTGCAATGACGCAGTCGCCCGAGTGATCAAACTGCGCGATCCCCGCGCCCTCGTAAATCGTGACGCCGTGCTTGCGATGCAAGTCCATGAAATACGCTGCCGTCTCGGGCGAGGCCACTCGATTCAGTATTCGCGCATCGCGTTCCACCAGCGTTACCGTCATCCCCAGGCTGCGGGCGACCGCGGCCGATTCCAGGCCGATGTAGCCCCCACCTATGACCAGCAGCCGGCCGCCGGGCACAAAGCGTTCGCGCATACTCACCGCGTCGCCCAGCGTGCGCAGCGTCAGGACGTTGGCAGGCCGCCCGCCTTCATCAAACGCTAGCAGCCGCGCCTGCGAGCCAGTAGCCAGCACCAGCGCGTCGTAGTCGAACGCTTGCCCGTTGTTCGTCCGAACGCGCATATGGTCACGATCGATCGCTTCGACATGACTGTCGCTCACCAGGCTGATGCCTGCTTTCTCGTACAGGTCGGCCTGCCTGATGTGCAGTCGCTCGACATCGAGCCGATCCGTGACGAATTTCTTGGATAGGGGTGGCCGATGGTAGGGCACATGCGGCTCCTCTCCCAGCAGGGTAATGGGGCCATCATGGCCATGCGAGCGCAGCTTGAATGCCGTTGCCACCCCCGCCTGACCTGCACCCACGATCACGATTTTGCTGGCCATGGAATATCAGATATCAACGTAGACATCGCCATCACGAACCGAGATGGCGTACGTCTTGATCTTGCTGTCACTGACGCCGAACAGGCATTTGCCCGACACCAGATCGAACTCCCAGCCATGCCAGGGGCAGCGGATCACCTGATCTTCCAGGCCGTATTTCAATTCGCCCGCACATGCCGTGGGCAGCATCGTGCCCGAGACCGTGCCCAGGGCCAGCGGTGCACGTTTGTGCGGACACAGATTCTTCACTGCGAAAAATCGCTCGCCGCGCTTGAACACGCCGATGGGCAGCCCCTCGACCTGGACGATCAGGGCGTCGGTTTGAGGAATGTCGTCTACGCGACCGATCTTGCGTTCCATATCAGCTCCGATCAGGTACGAGGTTGAAGGTTGAAGAGCTCTGCTGCGTTGTCGTAAAAAATACGATCGCGCATGGGCGCAGGCAGGCGCTGGAACGTGGTCTGCGGATAGTCGGTGTCCCAGTGCGGATAGTCGGTGCTGAAGAGCAGGGTGCGTTCAGCGTGGATCATCTCCAGAATCTGCAGCAGATATTCATCCTTTTCGGGCTCCTCCAGCGGCTGGCTGGTGAAGCGCACGTGGTCCAGCACATAACTGCTCGGCTCTTTTTCCAGCCACGGCACCTCGCGCCGGAACTGCCGCCAGTTCTGGTCGTAGCGCCACAACACATGGGGCAGCCAGCCAAAGCCGAATTCGGCGGCCAGCACCTTGAGCCCGGGGAAGCGCACGAACACGCCCTCGAACACCAGGCTGGTCAGATTGCCCATGGCAATCTGCGGGAAACAGGAGTGGCGCTCGACGTAGGTACTGGGCACGCCACCGGCAAACGAAACGCTGGTCTGAAATCCGCCCTCGGTCCCGGTTGGGTGCAGCAGAATGGGCAGACCCATCTCCTGTGCCGCTTCATAGATCGGGAAGTAATGGCAGTTGCCCATCAGGATGTTGGTCAACGGCATGAACACCGCGACAATGCCTTCTTCCGCGCCAATGCGGCGAATTTCCTTTGCCGCAGCAATCGGGTCGTGCACTGCGACGCACATCGCCAGGCGGTAACGGGTATCAAACGCGAGCCACTTGTCACGAAAATAGTCGTTGAAGGCACTCGCGAGCGTCACCGCCTCGGCCGTATTGGGCAGCGAGACCAGCTTGCCTGCCTGTATAGAAGACAGAATGGCGTAGTCGATTCCCAGCGGCTCCAGATGCACGTCCCGCACGTAAGCCGGGTCTGACCCGCCCACACCGCCGTCTGGCGTGGTCGCATCGCGGCGGATCGAGGTGGCACCAGCCAGGGGAGGGCGCAAGGGGTGATCGGGTAACGTCGCGCGTCTGCCCTCGAAGCGCATCTGCCAGCTCTTGCTCAAGTAGGGCTTGAGCCCCTCTATGTCACCCGGCACCCAGGGGTGAACATCGGAATCGATGATTCTCATTGTGGGTTTGTTCACGTCGCTTTCCTCGCTTACGGTCTCGTCTGCAAGGATGGTATGGTTCGGGCAGCGTTCGGGGAATCTTGTTTTTCCGGGACCTGCGTTCGGCTGCGCAATACGCCAGGGCTGGCGATAAGCTCAGGCCCATGCAACGGCCCCTTCAGGAGACAGCGGTGCATTTCGACGTATCGGACCTACGCGTGTTCATTCACGTTGCCGAATCACCCAGCATGACGCAGGGCGCACGGCGCGCACACCTCTCGCCGGCGGCGACCAGCGCACGCATCAAGGCGCTGGAAACCCAACTGGGCACGCGTTTGCTCTACCGCGACAGCAAGGGGGTCACGCTCACGCCCGCCGGCACAAAATTGCTCAAGCATGCGCGTCTGATCATGCGACAGGTCGAATACGTCAAGGCCGAGTTTGCGGACTACGGCAAGGGCAT
>JBAZPE010000431.1:0-3281 GCA_041648375.1 Burkholderiaceae bacterium
CCAAAAAAGTGCAGGGCTTCGTACAGAACTCGCTGTTCACGGTGAACGGCGCTTCCGTGTCGTTGGGCTGAGCGCTATGGGCAGTTATCTCGCGCGCCAGCTGTCGCAATTGTTCATCACGCTTTTCGGCATCATCACCGTCACCTTCTTCATGGTGCGCATGATTCCGGGAGACCCTGCCCAGTACATGCTGGGTGACTATGCGACCGATGAGGCGCTGGCCACCCTGCGTGCACAGATGGGGCTGGATAAGCCTGTCGTGGTCCAGTACATGATGTACATGGCGCGCGCGGTAACGGGCGATCTCGGGGATTCGGTCATCACGGGGCGCTCTGCCCTGTCCGAAATCCTGCAAAGCCTGCCCGACTCCACCATTCTGGCATTCGCCGGCCTGGCCATCGCGGTGGCGATCGGTGTGCCCATGGGCATCATCACCGCCATGCGCCAGGGCACGTGGGCGGACACGCTCATCATGCTCGTGGCACTGGCGGGGATTTCCTTTCCCGTGTTCTGGTTGGGCCTGGCCAGCATTCTGCTGTTCTCGCAGGAACTCAAATGGTTTCCCGCGCTGGGTTCGTCTTCGGGGCAAGGGTTCTGGAACGCGGTGTATTACCTGACCCTTCCCGCGCTGGTGCTGGGCGTGTCGGTGGCCGCCTACGTCACTCGGCTCACGCGCTCGGCCATGCTGGAGATCATCGGCCAGGACTACATCCGTGTGGCGCGCGCCATGGGGGTGCCCGAGCGGGTCATCGTTTGGCGCCTGGCATTCAAGAATGCACTGATTCCGATCCTGGCCATTGTGGGCGTGACCTTCGCCTATTCCCTGGGCAGCGCCATTCTGATTGAGGTGGTGTTCAGCCGCCCGGGCGTGGGTTCGACCATTCTGAAGGCCGTGTCCGCACGGGACTACCAACTGGTGCAGGCAGGCGTGCTGATTCTTGCCGTCGGTGTCGTCGCCGTGAACACACTCCTGGACCTGACCTATGCCCTGGTCGATCCCCGCATGAGGAAACGCTAATGCGCCAATTTCGACATCCCGGCTTTCTGGTCGGCTTCATCATTCTGGCTTTCATGACCCTGGTGGCGATTGCTGCACCGGTCATTGCCCCCTATTCACCCCTGCACACCGATCTGGCCAACACGTTGGCAGGCCCGTCGACCACGCATTTACTGGGCACCGACCAGTTCGGACGCGACATTCTCTCGCGGCTGATCTTCGGCACCAGCATATCGTTGAAGGTCGCACTTTCGGTGATGGCGCTGTCGCTCACGCTGGGCATGACGATCGGCGCCATGGCGGGCTTTCTGGGTGGATGGATCGAGCGCGTCACCGTATCGGTCATCGACATTCTCCTGGCCTTCCCCGGGTTTCTGCTCGCGCTCGCACTGGTGGCCGCCCGCGGATCTTCTCTGGAATCGGTCATTCTGGCCGTGTCGCTGGCGTTCACCCCGCGCGTTGCTGCGGTGATGCGCGCCGTCGTGTTGACCATCGCGCCTCGCCCCTACATCGAAGCGTCGCACGCCCTGGGCATGACACGCTGGCGCATCCTGGTCTTTCACGTCATTCCCAACAGCCTGCCACCGGTCATCGTGGTGGCCACCGTAGGCGCGGCGACAGCCATTCTGGGCGAAGCCGGTCTGAGCTTTCTGGGGTTGGGCGTGCAGCCCCCCACGCCCACCTGGGGCAACGTGATTGCCGATGGCCAGACGTTCCTGGAATCCAATCCCCTGATTTCATTATCGGCGGGCTTCTGTATTGCGCTGATGGTCATCGCCCTGAACCTGCTGGGTGACGGACTGCGGGACACGCTTGATCCGCAAATGCGCAAAACATCCAACGCAAAAATGATGTGAGGCCAAGATGAATGCTGCGCTCGCCCACCCCTTGCCGGCCCCTCCTGTTACGCAGACACGCAACGCCCATCGCGTGCTGGACATCTTCGGCCTGACGACGGCATTTCCCGGCGATCAGGGGCCCATCACCGTCGTAGATGATGTCTCGCTGTGGCTGGAGGCGGGCAAGACGCTCGCCGTCGTCGGCGAATCCGGCTCGGGCAAATCCATGACCTTTCTGTCGGCCATCGGGCTGGTGGCCAAACCGGGGCGCATCGTCGCCGGCAAGGTCATCCTTGATGGACACAGCCTCACATCCATGCCTGCCGCCGACATGCGCGCCTTGCGTGGCAAAGTGATTTCCATGGTCTTCCAGGATCCCCTGACGGCACTGAACCCGGTGTTCACCATCGGGCAGCAATTGATGTTAGTGATCCAGGCCCACGAGTCGATCAGTCGCCGCGCGGCCCGTGCGCGTGCCATCGAGTTGCTTGCCCGGGTACAAATTCCAGACCCCTCGCGTCGGATTGACGACTATCCGCACCAGCTGTCCGGTGGCATGCGACAGCGGGTGCTGATTGCCATGGCGGTTGCACTGAAGCCAAAGGTGTTGATTGCAGACGAGCCTACGACCGCACTGGATGTGACGGTGCAGGCGCAGATTCTGGATCTGTTGGCCGACATCCAGAAAGAAACCGGCATGGGCGTGGTGCTCATCACACATGATCTTGGACTGGTCGCGAAGTACGCCGATCGGGTGGCCGTCATGTATGCCGGACGGGTCGTCGAATCGGGGTCGCGTGACGACATTTTCAGACGAGCCAAGCATCCCTACACGCATGCGCTGTTTCGCAGCATCCCGCGCCTGGATTCGATTGCAGGTGAGGATCTGCCAGCCATTGAAGGGCAACCGCCCAATGTTGCGTCATTGCCTGCCGGATGCGCGTTCGAACCGCGATGCTTCCACGGCAACGGACGGGCCGACTGCAGCACCCAGCGCCCGCTGGTCGAGGTGACCGATTCCCCCGAGCATCGAAGTGCCTGTCTGCACTGGAAATCCTTGCCCATACTTGTTCAGGACGCTTGAGATGAGCCAAACGGAAACGCTTTTGAATGTCAGTGATCTGCGCAAGACCTTTGTCGCAACTGGGGGTGTGTTCAGGCGCCGCCGCAATGCCGTGCACGCCGTCGATGGCGTCAGCTTCACCTTGGCAACCGGGGAAACACTTGGCCTTGTGGGCGAAAGCGGCAGCGGTAAAAGTACGCTGGGTCGGTTGATCCTGCGCCTGATCGACCCCACGACCGGCTCGGTCCGTCTGTCAGGCCAGGAACTTACCACCCTCAAGCCCGCCGGTGTGCGTGCCATGCGTAGCGACATCCAGATGGTGTTCCAGGACCCATATGGATCTCTGGACCCGCGGATGACCATCGAAACCACGCTGGCTGAA
>JBAZPE010000432.1:0-3278 GCA_041648375.1 Burkholderiaceae bacterium
ATTCGGCCCGATCAACGCCACGATTCACCAATTGAACGAGCGCGTGGACATTTCATCGCTCGCGCCTTTGGCCAACATTTATCGCCGCACGCTTGAGCACCTGCTCGACGTACGCTGATTCCGAGCCCTGCTCCCGACCGGGCGTGCGAATACGCCTGGTTGTTTTACCTGCACGCGTCTGCTGACGCGATTGCATATGGAAGACCATGTACGCCTCTGCCCGAACTGAAAGATTCACCATCCGCGAACTGATTCGCTACGCCGTGTCGCGCTTCAACGCCGCGGGACTGGTATTTGGCCATGGCAGTGACAATGCCTACGACGAGGCGGTGTATCTGGTGCTGTTCAGCCTGCACCTGGCGCCCGATACGCTGGAACCCTTTCTGGACGCCCATGTCCTGCGGGAAGAATCCGCGCGTGTGCTCGACCTGATCGATGAGCGCGTGAAGACCCGGGTGCCTGCGGCCTATCTGACACACGAAGCCTATCTGCAAGGCCATCGTTTCTACGTTGACCAGCGAGTGATCGTGCCGCGCTCGCCCATCAGCGAGCTTCTGGAGGACAGCCTGTCACCTTGGGTAGGCGACCCCTACGGCGTCACGCGGGTGCTGGACATGTGCACTGGATCGGGCTGCCTCGCTATTCTTTCCGCTCTCGCGTTTCCTGATGCTGAAGTGGACGCCGTGGATATCTCGACTGATGCACTGGAAGTGGCCAAACGCAACGTGGGCGATTACGCCCTGCAGGACCGCGTGCATCTGCACGCGAGCAACCTGTTCGCCGACCTGCCACCCGCACGCTATGACGTGATCATCTGCAATCCGCCTTATGTGAATCAGCAGTCGATGGACACACTGCCCCAGGAGTTTCTTGCCGAGCCCAGCCTGGCATTGGCCGGCGGCACCGACGGCATGGATCTGGTGCGCACCATCTTGCGAGACGCGCCGTCGTTCCTGACCGAAGAGGGCATCATCGTGCTGGAAATCGGGCACGAACGCCCCTACTTTGAAGCCGCCTTTCCTCATCTGGAGCCGATGTGGCTGCAGACCGAAATGGCGGGTGATCAGCTTCTCCTCCTGACACGGGAACAGTTGCAGTCGTGATACGTGGCATCAATCTAACCGTACGTCGCGGCATCAAGGTTCTGCTCGATCAGGCCGATTTTGTCATTCACCCAGGCGAACGCGTGGGCATCGTGGGCAAGAATGGGGCGGGCAAGACCACACTATTCGGCCTGATGCTCGGACAACTCGATGCCGATGCTGGCGAACTCGATATGCCTTCCGGCTGGCGCATTGCCAGCGTCGAACAGGAGTTGCATGCCGACGATCGGCCAGCGCGCGAGTTCGTGATCGATGGCGATACCCGTTTGCGCGCCTTGCAGCACGCCCGAGCCGCACTGGAAACTGGCACCGAGACCAGTGCTCAGGGCACACGCATCGCCGAGCTCGAAATCGCGCTGGGTGAAGCCGGTGCGTGGGACGCGAACTCTCGCGCGGAACAGTTGCTGGCGGGATTGGGGTTCTCGCCCGACCAATGGATGCGTCCTGTCGAGAGCTTCTCGGGGGGCTGGCGCATGCGCCTCGCGTTGGCGCGTGCGCTGATGGCGCCGTCGGAACTGCTGTTGCTCGATGAACCGACCAACCACCTGGATCTGGACGCGATGCTGTGGCTGGAGCGGTGGCTGGGTGCCTACGCAGGCACGGTACTGCTGATTTCTCACGACACCGAGTTTCTGAATGTCGTGGCACGCACCATCCTGCATTTCGATCAGGCCAAGCTGGTGCGCTACCGCGGCGGCTATGACGACTTTTTGACGCAACGCGCCGAGCGCCTGCGCCAGACCAGCATTGCGATCGATCGACAATCCCGTGAAGCAGCCAAGCTGCAGGGCTTTATCGATCGCTTCAAGGCCAAGGCCAGCAAGGCCAAACAGGCACAAAGTCGCGTGAAGGCGCTGGCACGGATGCAGGTGCTTGCACCCTTGCAAATGGAAGCCGGGATCGATATCACCATACCCACGCCTGACGCCGTGCCCGACACCCTGCTGACGCTCGAAAAAGCCGCGGTGGGTTATCGCAACGAGGCTGGCGAGGCCGTCAATATTCTGCATGATGTGACGTTGATGGTGCGGGGTGGCAGCCGCATCGGTATTCTGGGTGCCAACGGCGCAGGTAAAAGTACGCTGATCAAGGCGTTGTGTGCAGACCTGGAATTGCAGGGCGGGCAACGACGCCCCGCACGCGGACTAGCCATTGGCTATTTCGCGCAGCATCAGCTGGACATGCTGGATGTCGATGCGTCGCCCCTGGCGCACCTCTCGCGCATCGCGCCGGATGCACGTGAGCAGGTGCTGCGCAACTATCTGGGTGGCTTCGGCTTTTCTGGCAATACCGTGCTGGACCGCGTCGAACCGATGTCTGGCGGCGAAAAGGCACGGCTCGCGCTTGCGCTTATCGTGTGGCAGAAGCCGAACCTGCTCTTGCTTGACGAACCCAGCAACCACCTGGATGTCGACACCCGGGAAGCGCTGGCACGTGCACTGGCCGAGTTCGGCGGCAGCATGCTGATGGTGTCCCATGATCGCCATCTGCTGCGCACGACGGTCGACAGTTTCTGGATCGTGGCAGACGGCGCCGTGCACGAGTTCGATGGTGACCTGGACGATTACCGAGACTGGCTGGCCAGCCGGGTCGCGCAAAAGAACGCCGCCGGCCAGGCCGCGGGTGGGGCGGGCAAGCCCTCCTCCGATTCGCCTGGCTCATCGGGCGAGCGTGACGGTGCCGCGACCGGATCAGGCATGACGGAAGGTGCCGATGCGCCGATCGACCGCAAGAAGCAACGCCAGGAAGAGGCGGAACGCCGCCAACAGCTGAGTGTGCTGCGCAAGCCGCTAGACAAAAAAATCAAAGTGATCGAGGCCGAGATGGATCGATCAAAGGCACGCATTGCTGCGCTGGATGCCCTGATTGCCGACCCGGCCTTATATGAGGATGCGCGACGCGCCGAACGTATTGCCTCGCTGGCAGAACACGGCGCGCTCAGCGCGGCCCTGGACGATCTGGAAATGGCGTGGCTGACGCTGCAGGAGGAGCTCGAACAACTGATCAGCGCTTGAAGCGCGAGCTGCTCTAATCAGTGCGAGCGGCTCGACTTGATGCGCTGATGGTTTTCTTTCACCGCCTGCGCCACTGCTTTCATCAAGCCGATGGCCAATTCGGGGGATACGCCCGTATCCATGGCCAGCCGCTCCATGAAGGCCACGCGGTCCTCGCCGC
>JBAZPE010000433.1:0-3276 GCA_041648375.1 Burkholderiaceae bacterium
AGCACGGCGGTCGTCATCACGGCTGCCAGCACGGCAACGGCGCAAAGCGTCACATTCCTCATTCCCGTTCGATTCCCTGAATTCGATTCATGATGGTTGGCGTCCATGTCTTGCTGGTTCGCTGGGTCAGCCCGCAGCAAACGCAGCGGTGCCTGTGCCGACCGTCATCGCATTGTCATAAGCCAGTCGCAGGCGATGACTATACTTTGCACGCCTGCATATGACCGCCATGCTCTTGACGGCGGTGCCCCGTCATCACGACGTGGGTCATCGGGCCGTCACGTGCGGCAGGGTCCGCCTGTAGGCACGCTACCCCCCGCTCAAGCCCAAGATTTACGACCATGTCCATCATTCAGTCCATCATCGATATCTATGTCAGCCGGGCCGAGGGGCGATATGGCCTCTCCCTGATCAATCAGCAGCAGCATGCACTGCAGGCTGCGACCCTGGCCGAACGCAATGGCGAGTCAGCCGCTTTCATTACCGCTGCACTGCTGCATGACGTCGGACACATGGTGCACGATCTCGGCGACGACCCCGCAGCGAACGGCGTTGACGACGCCCACGAAACACTGGCCGCGCAGTGGCTCGAACGACATTTCGGCGCAGACGTGGTCGAACCGGTGCGATTGCATGTGAGCGCGAAGCGCTACCTGTGCGCGGTAGATCCCGGCTATGTGAAGTATCTGTCCAGTGACTCGGTACGTTCCCTGGCCTTGCAAGGCGGTGCCATGAGCCCCGCCGAGACCGCAGCCTTCGAGTCCCGCCCCTACTGGAGAGAAGCGGTCAGGCTGCGTCGACTGGATGATGCGGCGAAAGACCCTGGAGCCGTCACGCCACCTGCGGAATACTTCCGGACGTATCTGGAGCAGGCGCTGCGACAGGCGTAGCGCCTTCAGGTATGGGCTCGACGCTCAATCCTTGATCCGTTGCGCCACGGCATCCTGATGCAACGCCTCATTGAGCTGGTCGACAACCAGCGCCCATGCCGCATCGGCACCGAGTTGCTCGGACAGGAACTGGCGCTGGGAATCGGTCCAGATGTCGGCCTTGGTAATGGTGACATCTGCAGGCAATTGATGGTCGCGGATGAACTGTGCAATGGCTTCGTTGCTTTCGTTCAACCCCATTTGCTGAAACAGTGTGGTCATGCTGGGTGTGGTTTCGTCCATGGATGGCTCCTGATGATGGTGAATACCTTTGCCGTAAGCACGTAGCGTTCCAGCACTCAGGTCGGAGAGACCGGCGTTCGCCGCAACTCCGGCATCAGGCGAGCCAGTTCTGACCCCGCCATGAATTGAATATCGTGCTGACGGGCAAACGCGCGCGCGGGATCGCTGATTTCGCCCACGGTCACATAAATGCTTTCGTGTGCGTCGCGTGCCTGGCGCACGGCCAGCAGCTCCTTCAAGGGCTCCACGCCCGTGCGCGCCACCTTCCAACGCCGCGCACTGACCACTGCCACGCGGCCTGACCGCGTGAGCACCAGATCGGCCCGCTTGTCGGCGATGGGTTCGACCGCACTGCCATCACGTACGAAAGCTGCGGTGAGCACATCGGCGAAGGTCACCCACGACATGCGAGTGACGGCGGCCACCGTGCTTTCAATCGCCGCCTCCGAAGGCAACTTGCGGCGCTTCCATGCCGAAATTCCGGCGATCACCACGAACGGCACGGCCGCACAGACGCCGGCAGGCGCGATCACAGGCGGTAGCGCAAGCAACGCGAACGCGGCGATGCCCACCGCAATCAGTGCACTGATCCACCAGGGTTTGCGCGCGAGGGTGGCAAAGATGGAATTGGGACGAGGCTTGAAGTTCATGGAAAGACATCGAGTGAGAGACGAGCCAGCCAGTATAGAGGCAGGCTTACCACCCGCTCATCGCGCCGCTTCCACGATACGCAGGTCATGCGCGCACCGCCCCAGCGCATCGACGGCAACCGTGACGGGCATGTCGCACACCTCGAACTCGTAGATCGCTTCCATGCCCAGGTCTTCGAAGGCCACTACGCGCGCCGATCGAACCGCTTTGGATACCAGATACGCCGCACCACCCACCGCCATCAGGTAGGCCGACCGCGCGCGCTTGATGGCGGCCACGGCGGCAGGACCTCGTTCGGCCTTGCCTATCGTCAGCAGCAGGCCGGTCTGCGCCAGCAGCTCGGGCAGAAATCGGTCCATGCGCGTGGACGTCGTCGGCCCGGCGGGCCCGACCGCTTCGCCTGCCACGGGATCCACAGGGCCCACGTAGTAAATCGCGCGATCACGCAGATCCACGGGCAGGGGCTCGCCCCGTGCAAGCATGTCGGCCATGCGCTTGTGGGCGGCATCGCGACCGGTGTAGAACTTGCCCGACAGGCGCAATCGGTCACCGGCGCGCCAGCGTGCTACCCCTGCACGATCCAGCGTATTCAGGTCGACCGGCGTGCCCCCTGCCTGAGGCAGGCTATCGGGAATCCCGGCCCATAGTGCGGGATCGGGCTCGGGCATACGTGCCGGCCCACTGCCTGTCAGCGTGAAACGGGTATAGCGCGTGGCCGCACAGTTGGGCACCAGCGCAACCGGCAAAAGCGCCGCATGCGAGGGTGCCGTGGCGATTTTCACGTCGAGCACGGTGGTATCGCCGCCCAGGCCCTGTGCGCCAATACCCAGCGCATTGACGCGCGCGTAGAGGTCCAGTCGTAGTTGCTCGACCGGATCGCCTGCACCACGCGCCTGCAGTGCGTCGATATCAATCGGCGAAAACAGCGCTCGCTTGGCCAGGTGCATGGCATGCTCGGGACTGCCTCCCACGCCCACACCCAGCACACCGGGCGGACACCAGCCTGCCCCCATGCCCGGCAACTGCGCCAGCACCCAGTCGGCCACCGAATCACTGGGCTCAAGCATGGCATACCGCGCCTTGACGTCTCCGCCCCCGCCTTTCGCGGCAACGATGATGTCCAGCGTGTCGCCTTCGACCATGTCCACATGAATGATGGCCGGCGTGTTGTCGCGCGTGTTGGTGCGCAAGCCCAGGGGGTCGCGCACCATGGAGGCACGCAAAGGGTTGGTCGCACACCGATAGGCGCGTGCGACTGCCGCGTTGGCAAGCGCTTGCAGGCTGGGCGTGGGGCCCGCTGCCGTCGAGGCGATGCGGCAGTCCATGCCCAGCGAAAAATAGACATGCACCACGCCAGTGTCCTGACAAACCGGACGACGGGCGGCCCGACTGAGCTTGCTGTTGACCAGCAACTGCAGCATGGCAGCACGCGCCGCCGGCTTGCTTTCGCGTT
>JBAZPE010000434.1:0-3274 GCA_041648375.1 Burkholderiaceae bacterium
TGGGCGTGCTGCCGCCACTCTGGTCCAACGCAGCGATAAAACCCTGGCCTTTTGCCACTTTGGCGAGCTGTTCCTGATTCATTGCAAACTCCTGATTCGGTAGAGAAATAGTGGGGAAAGCAGTGCACCGATCAACGGTTGCCCGGCGCGATGGCGTAAGCTTACCGTGGATTTGAAAAAAGGCGGGCGCGCGAAGGTGACCGGTTGCTTCGGGGCGCCCTTCTCTCACGGGCGTTCGGCCTGCGCCAGTTCCACGGCCACCTGCCTGAGCGTCTGCACGAACTGGCCCACGATCAACGATCGCGGACGCCCCGGCGAGAACAGGAACCGGGGTCGCAACTCCAGTCGTGGCCTGAACCGGCGCGTGACCAGGTCCGGAAACGCATGCGACATCAGCGTGAAGGGATCAACCAGCGCAATGGCATCGATCTCGGCCACCATGGCGCACAGCGTGACCGTGCTGTTGGACACCAGCGCGGTCTCATACTGCACACCGGCCGCCTTGAACGCTTCCCGAAACCGCCAGGCGCTGATGGTGTCTTCCCCGAATGACACAAGCGTCTGCCCGGCCAACAAGGCCGGCGTGAGCGCCTTGTGCCGGGCGAGCGGGTGACTGGCACGCAGCACGCAACTGACCTCGCCCTCGCAAAATTCCTCGACTTCCAGTGCGCCCGAAGGGGTCGGCACGTCCAGAATGCCAAGATCAGCCTGATTGGTGTTCACGTACTCCACCACGTGGCGCGTGGGCAGCGCACGCACATCGAACAGCACCTGCGGATGCTCACGCCGGAACACCCCGATCGCACGCGCCACCATCGACATGGCCAGCGTAGACACCGCAGCGATGGTGATGGTGCCCCGCTCGCCCTGGCGGATTTCAGCAGCCCGTTGGGCGACCGACTGCACACTGCCAAACAGGCGCTCCACCTCGGGAATCAGCAGTTCGGCCTCGGGGGTGCAGATCAATCGTCCCCGCACCCGGAGAAACAGCGTCAGGCCCAGTTCCTCTTCCAGCAGGTGCAGCGTTTTGGTGACCGCCGGCTGCGACACATACAACATGCGTGCCGCCGCCGACACGGAGCCCGCCTTGACCACAGTCCGAAACACTTCAAGGTGGCGCACGTTCAACATGGCGATCAATCCATAACTTTTTGGAAGAAAGGAGCTTAGAAAATTGTATTGGTTTTTATGATCTGCCAATCCTACACTCGTTCCATCATCTTCGGCCAGCGACCCCGGTCACTGTGCCCCACCCCGTTGGAGGTATCCGGTCGTGAGCATTCCCACATTCGAAACCTGGCAGGCCCGAGCGCGCGATCTCAAGCCCGAATGGCGCGCGTTCATCGACGGAAAATACACGCCGGCCCTGTCGGGAAAAACGCTGGCCACGATCAACCCGGCCACCGGTCAGGTGATCGCCGATGTGGCGGCCTGCGATGCAGCGGATGTGGACCTCGCCGTCAAGAGTGCGCGCCGGGCCTTCGAGTCCGGCGTGTGGTCGCGCCGTGCGCCGGCCGAACGCAAGCAGATCCTGCTGGCCTTCTCGCAAGCCATCATGGCGCACCGCGAAGAACTTGCCCTGCTGGAATCGCTGGACGTGGGCAAGCCCATCACCAATGCCTACAACGGCGACATCGTCAGCTCGGCGACCTGCATCCAGTGGTACGCCGAAGCCATCGACAAACTCTATGGCGAAACCGCGCCCGCCATGCCCGACATGACCACCATGATCATGCGCGAGCCGCTGGGCGTGGTGGCCGCCGTCGTGCCCTGGAACTACCCGCTGTCCATGGCCTCGTGGAAGCTGGGCCCCGCATTGGCTGCCGGCAACTCCGTCATCCTCAAGCCGGCCGAGCAGTCGCCGCTCACCGCCATCCGCATCGCACAACTGGCCGTAGACGCCGGCCTGCCGCCAGGCGTGCTGAACGTGCTGCCCGGCTACGGCGAGACAGCCGGGCGCGCACTTGGTCTGCACATGGATGTGGATGCCATCGGCTTCACCGGCTCGACCGAAGTCGGCAAACTGTTCATGCAGTATTCGGGGCAATCCAACATCAAGCGCGTCGGCCTGGAGTGCGGAGGTAAAAGCCCGCACATCGTGCTGGCCGACTGTCCGGATCTGGACGCCGCGGCACGGGCCGTTGCCATGGGCATCTTTGCTAACAGCGGCCAGGTCTGCAATGCCGGCTCGCGCCTGATCGTGCAGGCCTCGGTGCGTGACGCCCTGCTGGAGAAAATCGTGGCCATCGGTCGCGAACTCGTTCCTGGCGACCCGCTGAATCCCGACACCCGCATGGGCGCGATCGTCAGTGGCAGTCAGTTCGACTCCGTCATGTCCTACATCGATGCCGGGCGCGCCGAAGGTGCGTCGGTCGTGGTGGGCGGCCAGGCGGCGCGCAAGGATTCGGGCGGGTTCTTCATCGAACCCACGGTGTTCAGCGGCGTGACCAACGACATGCGCATCGCGCGGGAAGAAATCTTCGGTCCGGTGCTGGCTGCGATCACGGTCGACAGTTTCGAAGAAGCGATCAAGGTCGCCAACGATACGATCTACGGCCTGGCCGCAGCCGTGTGGACGGGCAACGTCACCCATGCCCACCGTGCCGCACGTGAACTGAAGGCAGGCGTCGTTTGGGTCAACTGCTTCGACCGGGGCAACATGTCCTCGCCGTTCGGGGGCTTCAAGCAGTCCGGTTTCGGGCGGGACAAGTCGATGCACGCCTTCGACAAATATATGGATTGGAAAGCAGTGTGGATTGCAGGATGATCGTTTCCGCGTGACCCGACGGTTCGGGCTTATCGAAACAAGCGCAAGGGGAATACAAAATGACCAGAGAAAAGCTGCATGATGGGACCTCAACCCTGAACACGGGCCACGCGGTCACGCGACGCTCCGTGCTCAAAGCCGCGGGCGCCATGGCGGGGATGGCGGCGATCGGCTGGCCGGCACTCTCGCGTGCCCAGGCGTCCAGCATTTCGGTCACCTGCTGGGGTGGCGTCTATGAATCGGCGGTGAAGACATGCTTTGCCGAGCCCTTCGCCAAGGAAACCGGCATCGCCGTGAACCTGGTGAACAGTGCCGACCTCACGCGCATGAAAGTTCAGGTCGACAGCAAGAACGTGTCCTGGGATGTGTTCGACAGCGTCGGCCCCCAGATCATGTCCGGCTCGCGCCAGGGCCTGTGGGAGCCTATCGACACCAGCATCGTCAACACCTCCGGCGTGATTCAGAAAACCGGCGCCGACCATGTGGGCACCTACTTCTACGCCGGTG
>JBAZPE010000435.1:0-3269 GCA_041648375.1 Burkholderiaceae bacterium
CTATATGGTGAAGGAGCGCAATCTCAAACGTTTCGCCCTGGTGTACGTGGATGACGCCCTGGGCCAGGCCGTACGCAAGGAGCTGGGCGAGGCGCTCAAGGCCAGCGGTGGCGAACTGATCGATTCATTCTCGGTTCCGGTGACGGCACAGCAATTCGCCGGCATCGCCGCGCGCGTGCGTGACACCAAGCCGGACGCTGTCTATATCGCCTCCTATGGCGGCCAGCAGGCCCAGATCGCCAAACAACTCCGCGACAACGGTGTGAGCCAGCCCCTGGCCAGCTATTCGGCATTCACGATCGCATCGGTGCTGGCGCTGCCCGAAGCTGACGGCGCGTTCTACACCAGTCAGCAAGTGAACTGGGACAAGGGCGACGCCATCACCAAACGCGTGCTGGCCGACTACAAGGAAAAGTACAACAAGGCGCCCAGCCCCTACGTACTGAACTACTACAACGCGGTATATGCCTTTGGCGAACTGGCTGCGCAACTGGAGAAAGAAGGCAAGCCGGTAACCGGCGAAAACCTGCTCGCGCAACGTCGTAAATCGCCGAATTTCGAATTCGTCGGCGCCACGGTCAAGTTTGCCGAGGACGGCACGGTCAGTGCACCGATCCAGGTCAATCAGATCGAAAACGGCGCCGGCAAGAAGGTGTACGCAGCACCCGCTGCAGCACCCGCCGCTGCGCCCGCCGCCAAATAAATTCGAAGGCGATTCGATGCTTTACGCCCAACTTTTTGTCAATGGGCTGCAGACCGGCGCGCTCTACGCGCTGATCGCAGCCGGTTTTTCGCTTATTTTCGGCATGACGCGTGTCTTTCACGCGGCGCACGGGGCCACGTTCACGCTGGCCGGGTTCATGTTCTATGAAATCCATACCGTCTTGCAGTGGGGCTGGTTCCCGGCCGTGCTGGGCGCACTGGTGGTGGCTGCCATTTTCGGTGTGCTGGTCGATCGCTGGATCTACAACGTCATCCGACGTCACGAAGGGTCGTTCTTCACCCTGTTCGTGGCCTCGTTCGGTTTGGCGATCGTGGTGCAGAACGTGGTGGCCATTGTCTTCGGACGGGGACTGGTCACGGTATCGACGCCCCTGAGCCGCAGCGTCGAGTGGTTGCCGGGGCTGTACGTCGCCCCGATCACCGGGATCGTCCTTGTGTGCGCCTTGCTGTGTTTTCTGGCGCTCCAGTGGTTACTGACCCGCACCGACGTGGGCATTGCGCTGCGCGCGCTGGGCGAGAACGCAGACCTGATCCAGGTCTATGGTCTGACGCCCAGGCGCCTGTCGCAATACGCATTTCTGATCGGCTCGGTCCTGGTGGTGCCCGCTGCCATTCTGACCGCGTCGACCTCGGGTCTGAACTCGGCCATGGGGCATCACATCATGCTGATCAGTATTGCTGCGACGATCGTCGGTGGCGTGGGCAGTCTACGCGGCGCAGCTGTCGCGGGCATGTTGCTGGGTATGGCGGAGAACCTTTCGCTGGCCTGGATCGATCCGCAATGGAGCGAGGCCGTCACCTTCGTGGTGCTGTTCCTGTTCATATTGTTCCGCCCTGGTGGCGTATACGGCAAAGCCGTCGTGTCTTGATAGGAGCATCAGATCATGGCATCTTATTTGATGAATATTCTGGTGCTGTTCTCGATCAACGCGATTCTTGCGATGACGCTGAACTTCATCATGGGCTATGCCGGCATTTTTTCGCTGGCACATGCGATTTTCTTCGGCGTGGGCGCCTACACGGCTTCCTATGTCGCCATTCACTACACCGATTCGCTGCTGATCTGCATGACGGCCGCCATCCTTCTGTCGGCCGTGCTCTCCATGGCGCTGGCACTGCCTGCGCTGCGGGTGCGTGGCGAATACTTCGTCGCGGCCTCACTTGGCCTGCAGGTCATCGGTGTCACCATCTTTTCGGAATGGCACAGCGTGACCGGAGGCCTCTCGGGCATGGTGGGCATCCCGCCGCCCACCCTGTTCGGCTTTACCTTTACGGATCAGGCGCATTTCGCGCTGCTGTCAGTGACCGCGATGCTGGCCATTCTGGGTATCGTGGCGTTGCTGGTGCGTGGCAGCTTCGGCCGCAGCCTGATGGCCATACGGGACAGCGAATCGGCCACTCAGGCCTATGGCAAGAACGTGCAGGCCGTCAAAACACTGTCGGTGGCGGTCTCGGCCGGCCTGGCTTCGGTCGGGGGCACCATCTATGCCTTCTACATGAGCTTCGTGAACGTCGAGGGCTTCATGCTTGACGCGTCCATTCTGCTGATGGCCATGGTCATCATCGGCGGCACCGGCACACTGCTCGGACCCATCGTGGGTGCGGCGCTGCTGATGGCGTTGCCTGCTGCCCTGACCTATCTGCCTTTCCTGCCCTCCGAAGAGCTGGGAACCGTGCAGCAGATGATCTATGGCGCGGCAATGGTGTTGCTGATGATGTTCCGCCCGGGCGGTCTGGTGGGCAAGCGCAAGGGGAAAACAGCATGACGGCGCAGGTAGGCAAGACCTTGCTCGAGATTCGGCAACTGAACAAACGCTTTGGCGGTTTGCAAGCTATTGATGATGTCACCCTGAATCTCAAGAGCGGGATCATCACCACACTGGTCGGCCCCAACGGTGCGGGCAAGACGACACTGTTCAACATGATTACCGGACACATCCCGCCCACCAGCGGCGATGTGCTGTGGATGGGAAAATCGATCCGTGGCGATGCACCCTGGAAGATCGCCCGCATGGGCATCGCACGCACGTTTCAGGATCTGCGCCTGTTCGGGCACATGACGGTCGAGGAAAACGTGCGCACCGTGATCGAGCGTGGCACCTGGCTATGGCAGGCAGGTTCGGCTGCGCGCGATGCGCGTGTCGAGGCGGTGCTCAAGCAGACCGGGCTAACTGAAAAGCGCCACGAACGTGCAGTCGATCTTGCCTATGCCGAACGCAAGTTCCTGAGCATGGCGCGCATTCTGGCATCTGATGCGACGCTATGGCTGCTGGACGAGCCGGCATCCGGTCTGGATCCCCGCTCATTCGAGCGTTTCGTGGCGCTGCTGCGCGAAGTGGCCGCCTCAGGGGTGACCATCTGCATCATCGAACATAACCTGGACATCGTGACCCAGCTCTCGGACCGTGTGGTGTTTCTGGACCAGGGCAAGTTGCTGGCAGAAGGCAGTGCGCAGGAGGTGCTGTCCAACCCGCATCTGGCCTCGATCTATTTTGGAGAACGCGCATGACGTCGTCGCCCTTTCTGCAAGCGCGCGGGATCTCAGC
>JBAZPE010000436.1:0-3254 GCA_041648375.1 Burkholderiaceae bacterium
GATCGGCCGTGAGCACCATCAACGGCCGAGCCGCCAGACGGGCAAGATCGGCCAGCAGCCAGGCATCGCCCGAACCGGGTGGGCGAGGCTGGGCATGACGCAATCCGGGCTTGAGAGCCGCGAGGGTTTGCAGGTTGGCGGGAAGCGTGCTTGCCGCGAGGGCGGTAGATGAAGGCGAGGGCATGAGGATGTTGATTATAAAATCACTGCGCCATGAGTGAAGAACCAATTATTGCGATCGTGCCGGCAGCCGGTGTGGGCGAACGTGCCCGAACCGCTCAGGACGACGATCGGCCGAAACAATACAAACTGCTGCGCGGCCAGGCCATGCTGCGTCATGCCGTGTGCGCCTTGCTGGCCGAGGCCCGCGTCACCCAGGTGCGCGTGGCGGTCAGTGCCGCCGATGCATGGGTCGATGAGGCCTTGCAGGGGTTGCCACGCACGATCATTCGCCGCTGCGGGGGGGCGACGCGCGCCCACACGGTGGAGAATGCGGTGCGCGACGCCAATCTTGCGGCCAACGCCTGGGTGCTGGTCCATGACGCCGCCCGTCCAGGCCTGCCCGCCTCGAATCTGGCTGCCTTGATCGATGCCTGCCGCAACCAGGGGGAGGCCGGCCTGCTGGCGTTACCCGTGGCCGACACGGTCAAGCGGGGTCGGCTCGACGATGGGACGACCACGCGGGTGGCGGGCACACTGGATCGCAGTGGGCTGTGGCTGGCGCAGACGCCGCAGATGATCCGCAGTGGGGTGCTGCTCGATGCACTGGCGCAGGCGCGTGCCGCGGGCATGTCGGTCACCGATGAGTCGCAGGCCATGGAAGTGGCCAGCCAGGCGCTGCTGCTGGTGCGCGGTTCAATACGCAATTTCAAGGTAACGTGGCCTGAAGATTTCGACTTGATGGAAAAATGGTTATGACAGTATCGATGCGAGTGGGACAGGGGTTTGACGTACATGCACTGGTCGAAGGTCGGCCGCTGATCATCGGGGGCGTACGCATTCCGCATACCCATGGGCTGTTGGGGCATTCCGATGCTGATGTCCTGCTGCACGCCGTGACAGATGCCGTGCTTGGCGCGGCTGGCCTGGGCGATATCGGGCGCCACTTTCCCGATACCGATCCCGCGTACAAAGGGGCGGACAGCCGGGTGCTGCTGCGTGCCGCCATGGAGAAAGTCCGTGCCGATGGCTGGTCGGTCGTGAATCTCGATGCCACCGTGCACGCCCAGGCACCCAAGATCGGGCCCCACGCCGCCGCCATGGTCGCCAACATTGCTGCCGACCTCGGCACGACCGAAGACTGCGTGAACGTCAAGGCAAAGACCAACGAGCACCTGGGTTACCTGGGCCGCAAGGAAGGGATCAATGCCACCGTGGTCGTGCTGCTGTCCCGCCCGTAGCGGCGCGGGACCGTGCGGCGGTTTACTTGCCTTGCGCCGTCAAGGCCATCGCTGCTGCGTTCACGACGGCAGCAATGCGCCCGGCGTCACGCAGCTGCTCTGTCGTATAGCCTTCTTTTTTCAGCAACTCATAATGTGATTTCACGCAAAAGTGGCATTTCCCGATGATGGAGGCCACCAGCGCAAAAAGCTCGAAGCGCTTGCGGTCTACGCCACCGTGCGTGGAATAGGCATTCATGCGCAGTTGCGCCGGCATGCTCTTGAGTTGCTCGTCGCCCGTCATCTCGCCGTAGGGATACCAGACGTTGTTCATGCCCATCAATGCTGCAGCGGTCAGCGACGCATGTGCGTCGGTATCCGACAAGCCTGATTTGAACTGGGCAACCAGATAGCTGCTCTTGGCCGCATAGGCCGCCGCCAGTGCTGCGCCCACGGCATCCTCGGCAGACAGGGTGGACCGGGCAATCACGCCATCCAGATTAAGACGAATGTCTTTCGCCCAATCGGGAAGCTCTGCTTTTATCGCAGCAAGAAATTCCATAGTTTTTACCTATAGTCTGAGGAGTTAAAAGCCCGGAACATGTCCGGGCCTCAAGGACTTTAGAGCGTTGCGCCACCAGCCACGCGGTTGCACGGGCACAGTTCGTCCGTTTGCAGGCCATCGAGCAAGCGAAGCACTTCCTCAGGGTTACGACCCACGTTGAGATTGTTGACCGACACGTGCTGAATGACGTTATCCGGATCGACGATGAAGGTAGCGCGCAATGCCACGCCAGCCGCCTTTTCGCGGATGCCCAGTTGGTCGATCAGTGCGCCGGTCGTGTCGCCGAACTGGTAATGCGCCAGCTTGGACAGATCGGGGTGCTCGCGGCGCCATGCCAGCTTGACGAATTCATTGTCGCTGGAGCCGCCCAGTAGCACGGCGTCACGATCTTCGAAGTCCTGGGCCAGCGCGTTGAAGCCCACGATTTCCGTTGGGCAAACGAAGGTGAAGTCCTTCGGGTAGAAGTAGATGACTTTCCATTTGCCAGGAAAGGAGCTCTCAGTGATGTCTTCGAACGCCGAGACACCGTTCTCTTCGTGATGGTTAAAACCGGGTTTTACACCAGCAACTTTGAAGGGCTCTAGCTTGTCGCCAACAGTTTTCATGTGGACTCCATGTCATGGTTAGGTAAGAACGGCAACCAATGATTCTATGCTATTGGCTGTCGCTGTCTAATTGGTAGGTTCGGCTTTTTGCCTTGGGCAGGACGATACGCGCGGTGAGCCCGCCACCGACGCGGGGCATCAGCACCAGATGTCCATCGACATGCTTGAGCAGGCGTTCCACGATGGCCAGACCCAGCCCGGCACCACTGACGCCGGTGCGCGCCGTTTCGCCACGCGAGAAAGGTCGAAGCAGCCTGGGCACATCCTGCTCGGCGATGCCCTTGCCGCGATCAGACACTTCAATGGCAAGATTCGCCCCCTCGACACGAAGCGCGAGCGTCAGGCGCAACACGCCATCAGCGCTACGACCATACCGACGAGCATTCTCTATCAAGTTTGTGACAATACGCTTTAAATCAAGGGCCGTGACCCGAGCACGCTGATCGGGCTCGATCTCCAGCTCGAGCTCACCATTCTGGGCCTCGATCTGAAACCGTTCACGCTCGCACAGTTCCTGCAACACCGCCGAGACATTGGTGGCCTGTTGGGGAGGCGTGCCGGCCGGCCGGGCATACTCCATCAATTGACCGATACTATGATCGATCTGGCCCAGGTCTTCATCAATGGCCTGGCGCGCCTCGTCGGACACGCCACTCATCTCGATTTCCAGACGCATGCGCGCCAGTGGCGTGCGCAAATCATGGG
>JBAZPE010000437.1:0-3240 GCA_041648375.1 Burkholderiaceae bacterium
GCCGGGGCGTTCGTATGTCTCGCGCTGGGAGCCGGGCGAGCAGATCACTCCGGGCCGTTTCGCCACCGTGGATTACGACTTCAAGAAGCCCGCGGCCAGCCTGGATGCCCTGCGCAGCAATCCGGCCGAACATTCGCACGGTGACTTTGAAATCTATGAGTGGATGGGCGGCTATACCGATCCCGAGCAGGGCGAACATTATTCGAAGGTACGTCTGGAGGCGCTGCAGTCACAACAGTCGCGGGTGTCCGGGCACACGGACGCGCGCGAGCTCGCACCCGGGTATTTGCTGACCTTGACCAACCATCCGCGTCAGGCTGAAAACCGTGAGTACCTGATTATCCAGGCCGATTACAGGATCCAGGAAAACGGCTATGCCTCGGACGAAGGCGTGGACAATCTTTATGAAATCGACTTCGTGGCCATTCCCTCGTCGCAGCAGTTCCGTGCGCCACGCGTCACGCCCGTGCCACGCACGCACGGCCCACAGACCGCCAAAGTGGTGGGCCGGGCAGGCGAGGAAATCTGGACCGACGAATACGGTCGCGTGAAGGTGCAGTTCCGTTGGGATCGTTATGGCCAGACCAACGAAAACAGTTCCTGCTGGGTGCGTGTCTCCAGCCCCTGGGCAGGCGGTGGCTTCGGCGGCATTCAGTTGCCGCGCGTGAACGATGAGGTGATCGTCGATTTCATCGGTGGCCAGCCCGACCGCCCCATCGTGATCGGGCGGGTGTACAACGCGAGCAACATGCCGCCGTGGGATCTGCCCGGCAACGCCACGCAAAGCGGGTTTCTGAGCCGATCCAAGGATGGTGACCCGAACACCGCCAACGCGCTGATGTTCGAGGACAAGGCGGGCGCAGAACGGATCTGGCTGCACGCCGAGCGCGACATGGCGTGCGAAGTCGAGGCCAACGAATCGCACACGGTCGATGGCAACCGCAACACCATCATCGGCGGCAGCGATACGCTGCTGGTGGTGGGCGCGCGCAGTGCCACCACGCAGGGGCATGAATCGGAAGTGTTCATGGCGGGCGCCGATCGCACCGTGACGGGCGCGGTCAACGAGACGGTCACGGGTGACGAGACCCGCAGCTTCACCGGCAACGTGATCGAGACCACCACGGGCAATGTGGACGAAACCATCAACGGCCTGTTCACCCAGACCATTACCGGCGACGGCGTGACGCGAACCATCACCGCCAAGGTCCTGGATGTGACGACCGGGGACGTGGACGAAACTATCAACGGCAGTCTGACGCAGACCACGTCTGGCGACGCCGTGACACGCACCATTACGGCGGAGGTCACCGACACCACCACGGGCAATGTCACCGAAACGATCAATGGCAATACCACCAGCACGCTGAACGGTTCGCTGGACAAGACGGTGACCCAGCCCATCACCCTGAATGCCAATGCCGGGGTGACCATCACGACGCCATCATGGACCTTGAACAACACGGGGCCCACTGCGTTCTGGCAAAAGAGCTATGCACGCGGCACACCCGCCAGGCTTTCGGTGTGCGGGATTTCCGGCGATGCCTGGGGCCTGCGTGCGCAGGTGTACGCGGTGAACGCGCAGTGGGCTGCCGTCAAGCTGGACTTCTCGGATTTCAAGAATGACAGCAGCAAAACCAAAATCACCCAGACCATTGCCAAACTGTCCATGACCGCCGCTGCCGAGGTGCGCTCGGGTGGCGCTTATGTGGTGAGCAAGGTCATCAATCTGTTCACATGATCATGCGCCTATTCGAACGTAAACATTCAATGGTGACGCTGGCCATTCTGGTTGTCGCGATTTTGGCCATCAGCTGGTTCGGTTATTTCGGGCTGCGCGATGGCATGCCGGGATGGGCCATCGTCGGTGCCGTGGCGATCATTGTTTTCTTCGCCGCATTGGCGTGGAACGCCTATCGACCGCTGCCGGAGCAGCGGCTGGAGGCCGACCTGCTTGCCGCTTCCGATACACAACGCGTGGGCGCCTCCGTGCTGGGCGTGCAGCGCCAGGGCACTCGCGAGAGCGAGGAGCGGCGACAGACGCTACTGGGTCTGACGCTCGCGCTGGATTCCGGCGGCACCACTCGCCTGGACGTCGCGATCGAAGACGCACTGCTGCCTGCGTTCGCCAGTGGACAGCGCATACAGGTGCTGCAGGACCCGCAACGCCCCGAGCGCGTGGCGCTGGATCGCGCCCACACGCCCACGCAGGTTCGATAAATGATTCAACCTAGGGAGCTACCACCATGCGGGTGATCAAACCCCTGCGCTTGGGATTGCTGACGCGGCCTTACAGCCTTCGGGGCCAGCATCGACTGGGCGTGTCGGTCATGGCCTGGGCGACGCTGTCGGAGGCTGCCGTGCTGCTGCCCGAATCGGAAATGTGGGAAGCGGCGCAGTCGGTGCTCGATGAAGATGAGGCGCTGGATCTGGGCATCCCCAAACCGTGCGGCGAGTTTCTGGTGTCAGGCCGAGCGTGGGCGCACGACCCGGCGCAAACCGGGACGTGCGCGGTCAGCGTGCGCGTGGGCTCGCTCGAAAAAAGTCTGATCGTCAGTGGCGACCGGCAGTGGACAGGTGGGGCATCCGGCAAGCCAGCGATCGGTCCTGCGCAGCCGGTCGTCGGGGTGCCTGTGGACTGGCACCACACCTATGGCGGCAAGGATGTGGAGGAAAACCCCGTGGGCGTGGGTGCCGACGCGGCGTCGCGCGCGCTGCCTAATGTCGAGCCGCTGGAAGGTCGCATGACCCGACCGGGCCAGCCAGGCGTGCCGGTGAGTTTCGGCCCGGTGTCGCCCATTCGGCCGCGCAGATTTGCGCGCGCGGGCAAGTATGACGAGAAGTGGTTGACCCACGGTTTCCCGGGCCTGCCAGACACGCTGGACCCGCACTTCTTCAACACCGCCTCGCCTGATCAGTGGTGGACAGGGCAGGACGGGGTGGACAGCGCGCTGGACTACGACATCTGGAACATGCACCCCACGCAGGCGCGTCTGAGTGGACGGCTGCCGGATTGGCGCGCGCGCTGCTTCGTCATCCGGGCGCAGCCTAAGGCGGTGCCCCAGGCTGCGCCCGATCTGATCGACCGCGTGGCGAGTCTGGAATCGGTAGCCCTGAGGCTGACCACGGTCTGGTTCTTCCCGGATCGCGAGCGTGTGCTGCTGATGTTCCAGGGCTCGTGCACGTGTGCCACGGACGATGGTGCCGATATCGAGCTCATCATGCCGGCGCTTGAAGATG
>JBAZPE010000438.1:0-3236 GCA_041648375.1 Burkholderiaceae bacterium
CTGGCAAGGAATAGCACAATGAGCAACGACGGCGTGATCGCAGTAGAGCGGGCGCTCAGCCTGCTCGATTGTTTTTCTCCGCAATCACCGAGCATGACGCTGGCTGAATTGGCGGCAAAGTCGCCGCTGCACAAAACCACGATCTTCCGGTTGCTCAATTCACTGGAGCGTTCCGGCTACGTCGTGCGGGGCAAGGAAGGGGTGTATTCGCTGGGGCCACGCCTGCTTTATCTGGGGCGCGTCTATGAGCGTGGGTTGCAGCTGGCTGATGTGGTGATGCCCATACTCACCGAACTCACGCGACAGACGGGCGAAAGCGCGTCTTATTACACGCCACAGCGCGATGGCGCGCGCCTCTGTCTGTTTCGATCGCAACCGCACGAAGGCTTGCACAGCCAGGTGATGGCCGGCAGCGTCATGCCGCCCGATCAGTCATCGACCGGGCGAGTCTTCACCATCTGGGATCAACTGGCGCCCCGCGGTCAGGATGCACTGCCCTTTTTTTCCAGCGGGATGCGTGACCCGTACAGCGCGTCGTGGTCGATTCCGATATTTGGCGCAGAGGATCGATTCGTCGCGGCGTTGACGCTCGCCGGACTGTCCGAGCGCATTCGTAAACTCGATGCCGATCGCATGACGCGCTTGCTGCGGGAGGCAGCAAGGGCGCTTTCGATGCGACTGGGTGCGACGCCGGAGGCGCTGGATTTGGCCTACGACTGAACCGACATGGCGTTGACCCGATCACCGTCGCCATTGAACGGGTCAACGCCGGACTGATGTGCAAATAACCCTTGCGCGCGCTATTTGGTATCGATACCATGAATTCACGTCACCGTAGCGCATATATACGGGATACCAATAAATAAGGAGACTGACGTGACACGCTCGCAGAGATTTCGTGAACTACTCAAGGCGCCACCCTTCGTGTGCATGGGTGCGCATGATGCAGTAACCGCCATGCTGGCTGAACAGGCCGGGGCACCTGCCATCTATGTCAGCGGCTTCGTCGCATCGGCAATCGTCGCGGGCAAGCCCGATGTCGGTCTGCTCTCCCAGACAGAAATGTTCGAGCACATCCGCCGCATCTGTCGCGTGACAAACCTCCCGGTGTTCGCTGATGCCGACACGGGCTACGGCGGGGTGCTTGATGCACAGCGCACCATCAAACTCTGGGAAGAAGCAGGTGCATCGGTGCTGCACCTCGAAGACCAGGCCGTGCCGAAAAAATGCGGCCATTTTGCCGGCAAGCAACTGGTCTCCAAGGAAGAGATGCAGCAAAAGTTGCGTGCCATGCTGGATGCGCGCACCGATCCCAATTTTTTTGTCGTGGCACGCACCGACGCGATTGGTGTGACGGGTTTGAGCGATGCACTGGATCGCCTGGAGGCTTACGCAGAGACTGGCGTAGATGGACTGTACGCAGATGCACCAGAGAATATCGACCAGATGCACGAGATCGTTCGCCGCTTGAAGCCACTGGGCAAGCCGATTCTGTTCAATATGGTGCGCTCGGGGAAAAGTCCCTTTCTGTCACTCAAGGAGGTCTACGACATCGGTTTTGACTACGCACTGTGCCCGGTCGAGCCCATGCTGGCGATGCACAAGGCCGTCAAGGAAATGATGGAAACCTTCATGCGCGAGGGATGTTCCACCAATGCCATTGCCGACCAGTTGACCTCTTTTGAAGACTTCAATGATTTTGTTGGTCTGAATCGCATCACCGAGTATGAGTCGAAGTACGCCGTCTGAAGACGGACATTCCAAATAAAAAACGCGGCACCGAACCCGGCAGCATGCGTCGGGACCAGGGGCCCAAAAGGAGACAAGACATGAATAAATGGATTCGCGTTGCGCTCATTGCCCCCTGGTTCGCATCGTTTGGCCTGCACGCCCAGGCTCAGCAAACCACCTATCCCGACAGGCCAGTGACCTTGGTCGTGCCCTACTCTCCGGGTGGGGGCAGTGACAATATCGCCCGTTCGACGGCGAATTTCCTGTCCAAGCACTGGGGGCAGACCGTCGTTGTGGAGAACAAACCGGGCGCCGATGGCATGATTGCCACCCGGCAAGTGATTCGCTCACCGGCCGACGGCTACACGCTGTTGATTTCGATTCCGGCCATTGCGGCGTTGAAGTACATCAGTAAATCTCTGGACACCGACCCGCTGAAGGAGTTGCGGCCAGTCAGCATGCTGGCCTCCGGCCCCACGGGCATCGTGGTCAAAGGGAGCGAAGATATCAAGTCGATCGATGACTTGAAACGCGTGTGCGGAAAGGCTGGCGCGCAGTGCAGTTGGGCTAGCGGTGAACCCTTTACGCTGCTCGCCGGAACCGGGCTGGTGGAAAAAATGGGTCTTAAAGAGATGGTCAACGTGCGATACGCGGGCACCTCCGCAGCGGTCAATGACATCATTGGCGGACGTGTCACCATGGTGGTCACCGGTCTGTCCTCCGTCGTCGCTCACCACAAAGCCGGAACCATGCGCATCCTGGCCCTGAGCAGTGACGCTCGCATGGAACAGGTGCCTGATGTGCCGACCTATAAGGAAAGCGGATTGGGCGATGTTGACTTGATCCAGAATTGGTACGGCATTTTTGTGCCGGTGAATACGCCCGATGCGGTGGTCAAGAAGATTGCCGATGGGATGAAGCTCGCCGCTCAGGATCCGGGCGTGTTGAAGGTCTTGCAGCCCTTGTTGATCCAGCCCGTGGGCAGCTCGCCTGACGAGTTTGGTGCAGTGGTCAAGCGCGCTCAGTCCTCCGTTGATGCCCTGTCAGGGCATCTGACCCAACAATAGGGAATGGCGCTACGACGCACCCCTCGTTCAGCGTAGAATCCCCGCAGAACAAACCATGCCGCTCAGGAGCGTGGTGCCAATCGCGCGGGGAGCAGTGTGGGCAGGAAGACAAACAACTCCGATGTATCGATGAAGGACGTGGCACGCCTGGCTGGCGTGTCACCCATGACGGTGTCGCGCTCGTTACGCTCTCCCGATCAGGTCTCACCTGCCGTGCTCGCACGTGTGCAGGCCGTCATTAAGCGCAGCGGCTATGTTCCGAATCAGGTGGCTGGCAACCTGTCGTCAAACCGCACCACCCTTGTCGCGCTTATCGTGCCCAGTCTGCGTAATGCCCTGTATGCCGAGATGATTCAAGGCTTATCAGATGTGCTGGCCCCGCGCGGCTACCATCTGATGATTTCTGACAGCGGATATAGCCTCGCGCGCGAAGAACAA
>JBAZPE010000439.1:0-3226 GCA_041648375.1 Burkholderiaceae bacterium
CATGGCGAACGGATCACGACGCACCACACCTTGCTGGCCCGTGGCCGCTGCGGTAGTTTCCGAACCCATGGTCGCGGCCATATACACGCCTTCCACCCAGCTGCGCGCTTCGGTTACCAGCGGCACAGTGGTCGAACGGCGACCACCGAAAATGAAGGCATCGATCACCACGCCATCAGGGTTGTCCCATTCGGGGTCGATCACCGGGTTCTGTGTCGCCGCAACGGTGAAGCGGGCGTTGGGATGGGCCGCACGGCGACCGGTCTGTGCCGCGATTTCCGGCGTCCACTCCTGACCTTGCCAGTCCACGCAATGGGCAGGCGCAGCACTCATGCCTTCCCACCACACGTCGCCGTCATCAGTTAGCGCAACGTTGGTGAAAATCACGTTTTCACGCAAGGCGGCCATGCAGTTGGGGTTGGTCTTTTCACCGGTTCCAGGCGCCACACCGAAGTAACCCGCTTCAGGGTTGATCGCGCGCAGCTTGCCATCGGGCGAGGGTTTGATCCAGGCGATATCGTCGCCAATCGTGGTGACCTTCCAGCCCGACATGGATTGCGGGGGCACCAGCATCGCGAAGTTGGTTTTGCCACATGCCGACGGGAACGCCGCCGCCACATGCATCTTTCGGCCTTCAGGCGAAGTCACGCCAAGGATCAGCATGTGTTCGGCCATCCAGCCCTGATCGCGGCCCATCACCGAGGCGATACGCAGGGCGAAGCACTTCTTGCCCAGCAGCGCATTGCCGCCATAACCCGATCCATAGGACCAGATTTCGCGTGTCTCGGGATAATGAACAATGTATTTGGTGTCGTTGCACGGCCAGGCCACATCGGCCTGTCCTGCCTGCAGGGGATGACCCACTGAATGCACGCAAGGCACGAACACGCCATCAGTGCCCAGTACGTCATAGGCACGGCGGCCCATGCGGGTCATGGTGCGCATGCTGACCACGACATAAGGCGAATCGGTGAGTTCAACGCCGATGTGTGCAATGGGCGATCCGACCGGGCCCATGGAGAATGCCACCACATACATGGTGCGACCGCGCATGGCACCGGCAAACAGACCATTGAGCTTGGTGCGCATTTCCTGCGGATCACACCAGTTATTGGTGGGTCCGGCATCGGACTCGTTGGCGGAACAAATATAGGTGCGGTCTTCTACGCGGGCGACATCAGAGGGCGAGGATCGTGCGAGATAAGAGCCTGGCCGTTTTTCCGGGTTCAGCGTCTGCAAGGTACCGGACTTGACCATGTCTGCGCACAGTCGATCGTATTCTTGCTGACTGCCATCACACCACTCGATACTGTCTGGCTCAGTCAGGGTCGCGATGTCGGCGACCCACTGTTTGAGCTTTTCGTTCTTCACCCAGGCAGGGGCCTTGGCTGCCATGCGTGAATATTCCGGCACTGCACTCATTCCGTCTTCTCCCGGACGTATGGTCGTCCTGTCGGTGCCGAGGCACTCGACGGCCACGGCTCTAAGCGCATGAGATTAACATTAGTCAGGCACTTGTCATGATCACGTGTTACGAACGACTTGTTTCAGGGTGTGTGTTCCACCCTCCCCCTTGGAGTTGCCATGCTCGCCCCCCACCGCTCTGCCTATTTCCTTCGCACGGGTGCAAACCTGGCCGCCTGCGCCTGGCTGTTTGCCACCCCGCTCGCCCTGGCAGGCGAGCCGGTGGCGCAAGTGAGCAACCCGCCAACCATCTCCATCAAGCCCGCCTCCGACTCGCGCCCCATCCTCACGCACGGCCGCCCCATGCCCACGGTTGCCTGGGACGCATCCCGATTGGCAAACCTGGCCCGCCCCGACACCCTGATTCTGATTCGTCACGCCCAGGCACCTGGGGTGGGTGATCCAACGGATTTCGACCTGAACACCTGTTCCTCGCAGCGCAACCTGGACGACACCGGTCGCGCACAGGCCGAAGCGCTGGGTGAAGCCTGGAAAACTGCCGGGATTTTCCCGTCACGCTTATTCACCAGCGCCTGGTGCAGATGCGTGGACACGGCGATCCGTCTGAAAATGGGTCCCATCGCAATCCTGGCCGAGCTCAACTCGTTCTGGGAAAAACAAGGACAGCGCGACGACCAGACAGCGCGATTGAAAGACTTCATTTATCGACTCGATCCCAAGGGCGGTCCTTATGTGATGGTGACCCATCAGGTCAATATATCGGCGCTTACCGGCAACTTCGTGAACAGTGGCGCAGGCGTAGTCGTGCAATTAGGCCAGAAGAGTGAGCTGAAATTCGAAAATCTGCCAAATAAATAAAATAAAAATCTATATCTGAATAGAATGCAGCCATATTTTGCTGCTTTGTTCTCCCCGGGCACCGGTAAGCTTGTTGTTCTGACTGGAAACGGGAAATGCCATGGCCGCGCCACAACTTGCAGCAGTGCCCACGCCTGCCGGACTGCTCGATCTCATTGCCGCACTAGACACTGCAATTCAGACAACGCCTGACGCCCTTCCCGCGCAGGTCGCGCTGGCACTCACTCAAAGCCTGCAGGCATCCGACCTTCTTACCGAGTCGCAGCAAACAGGGTCCGCCGAGTGCTACACCCGCCACGTGCTGCACAGTGACTTCGCCGGGCGCTACACGCTGGTGGCGCTGATCTGGCACCCTGGTCAGCGCACCCCCGCCCATGGCCACCACACATGGTGTGCGTACGGTGTGCTGGAAGGGAATCTGCAGGAAGAACGCTTTGGCTGGGATGACGAGCGCCGCATCGCACGCGCAGAGGGCGTGGTTAACCTGAGTGCTGGCCAAGCGCTCAGTGCGCATGCGGGGCTGGGCAAGATTCATCGTCTGGGCAACAGAACGGACGAACGGGCCATTTCCCTGCATGTGTATGGGGTGAGCGCCAGGCAGGTGTCCACCCACGTCAATCATATCGTCACGGCTGACGATCACGTACGACATTGCTGAGATCATCGCGCGCTAGCGCGCCCGGCTTGTCCCTCAGCGTCCTGGTGCCTTGCTCCGGCGTACGAATTTCCCTGCATCAATGTGCGTACTGCTGCCTAGCGCGCGTACTCGACCGGTAGTGCCGTCGTGTATTTGAGTTGCTCCATGGCGAACGACGAACTGACGTCGTAGATATCCGTGATTTTGATCAGGCGCTTGTAGACCAGATCGTAGCTGGCGATGTCCGGCACGACGACCCGGATCAGATAATCCACATCCCCACTCATGCGATAGAACTCCACCACT
>JBAZPE010000440.1:0-3224 GCA_041648375.1 Burkholderiaceae bacterium
TCCAGGCCAGAATGAAGGGCACGCCGATCAGACTGCCGACGATGTCGGAAATGACGGGTGCAATCCAGTTGCCTGCGGGCACGGTCGTGCCAAGCACTGCGAATGCGGCGCTGATCAATGCGCCACCCACGAAGGCGCCCACCACCAGCAGGCCCAGGAACCACAGTAGATTGTGCAGATTGGAGAGGGCGTGCGGTGCGCGCGCCTTGCTGCGCCAGATCCCCGCCACAAGCGGGGCGACCAGGATCTGCGACACGGGAAACACCAGCGCTTCGGCCAGTGCGCGGCCCGCCCAGAGACCGATCGCGGTGTGCAACGCGAACGTGATGGCCAGCCAGAGTGGCCATTGGCGTCGCTCGCAGAGCATGAGTACACCGAGCAGGACGCCGCCAGCGGGCCAGATAAGCGTGCTCAGGCTGATGGGCGTGCGCAAGGCCATGCTGAACCACGCGAGCAGGCCGAAGACCACCGCAAACAAAATAAGCTGAAAATGACTGCGCACGAACGATTGCTCCTGATCTCGAGTGCTGGCACAAGGCGGGTCGTGTCGGTGACGGATAAAGCTTATCCAATTATGAAAGGTGAGACACTTATTTTCGCGGCAAAGCGGGCAAATTGCTGGTCAGACCGTTGTCGAAAACGGTTTAGCTGTATATTCATACAGTCATGCGGGTAGTGTGCACACGTACGACCTTGCGCACCGCCTGCATCCTGATCGTTATCGTTTTCGTCTGAGTTCTCGCCATGTCCTACACCGTTACCCTGCAAGACTTCCCCGATATCCCTGACAACATTCGCGTGCAGGCCGAACGCCGCTTCATTCGCACCCTGGAGCGCGCCATCGGCAGCGAGGAAGCCGTCGTGTCTGCCTATTCGGCCTGGAGCAATGCCGAGGATTCGGGTGAGGGTGAGCTCAGTGGCGAGGAAGCCGCCCTGGCCAAACGCTGGATTCAGGCCGCCACCCGGGCGCAGCAGGACGCGTTCAATGGCCTGGGCGAGGCGCAGGAAGCCTATTTCGAGTTTCGCGTGGCGCGCTAATGGCACGCCATCATTTCACGCGCTGCTTTTCCAGTTTGCGTGCCAGGGTGCGGCGATGCATGCCCAGGCGTCGGGCGGTTTCCGAAATGTTGAAGCCGGTCGATGCCAGCGTTTCGTGAATGCGTTCCCACTCCAGTGTCTTGATGGACGTGGTGCGCTCGGTGACTTCCACCTGCACATCGCCCGTCGCACGGTCGAAGGCGGCCTCGATGTCGTCCGTGTTCGACGGTTTGGCCAGGTAGTGGCAGGCGCCCAGCTTGATGGCCTCTACCGCCGTCGCAATGCTGGCAAACCCGGTCAGCACCACGATCAGCATGTCCGGGCTGTGCGCATGCAAGGCCTGCACACAGGCCAGACCCGATGCATCGCCCCGCAACTTGAGGTCCACCACTGCATAACCCGGGGTGTGCGCGGCGAGCAGCTCGACCACGGCGTCCAGTCCGGCAGCGTGCAGGACCTGATAACCCCGACGCTCGAAGGAGCGCCCCAGCGTTCGGCCAAACGCGGCATCGTCTTCCACGAGCAAGAGCACGCGTGGGGTTGTTTCCTGCACATCTGTCATGGTTGTGTCCGTACAAACATAAATATCAGTGGACACTTGCGTCGCCTGGCTGATTATCGAGTTCAATCGCTGCCAACGGCAGGCTCAAGGTCACCATGGCGCCCCGGCCCGGGCGATTGACCGCGGTCACCGTGCCACCCAGGGCACGCGCCACGTTCATCACCAGGAAGAGCCCCAAGCCGCCACCGGGTCGTCCCTTGCTGGATTGATAGGGCTTGCCCAGACGCTCAAGCATATCCGATGCAAAGCCGGGCCCCGCGTCGGACACGGTCAGGATCAGCCTGTCCTTCTCGCGCAGGACTTCCAGGCCCAGCCAGTCCGGTGAGGCTTCCAGCGCATTGTCCAGCACATTGCAGATCATCTGCTTCAGTGCAGAGTCCGACACAATACGCAGGTCGTGACCAAAATGATTTTCATAGGCGAACACGCGCACGGGGCGCGAGTGGCGCCATTCGCTGACGAGTTCGTCGAGAAAGCGCCGTACCGTGGTTTCCTGGGGCATTTCGCCCCGCGCCTCGCCCGCAGACAGCAGGATGCCGGTGACGATCGATTTGCAGCGCAGCACCTGGTCCTGCATTTCCGCCACCTCCTGCAGTAACTCGGGATCGGAGGTGAAGTGCGGCATGCGTCGCCAGTCGCCCAGGATGACTGCCAGGGTGGACAGGGGGGTGCCCAGTTCGTGTGCCGCACCTGAGGCCAGCAACCCCATGCGCACGATGTGTTCTTCCTCGGCTGCGCGCTGGCGCAGATCGGCAAGGTGATTATCCCGCGCGCGCAGGTTGCCGCTGATGCGTGTGATGAAAATGACCAGCAGCGTGGCGTTCAACGCAAAGCACAGCCACATGCCCTGAACATAGGGACTGTTCAAACCGCGATCATGGTCGATGGGCAGGGCCAGTGGGTGGGCGATCAACGCAAGGCCGGCAAAGCAGATGGCCGTGATGACCACCATTGCCCAGGTGGACCAGGGTTTGAGCAGCACGGCAGCCAGGCTGGCCTGAAGCAGGTACAGAAAAATAAAGGGATTGGTGGCGCCGCCGCTGAGATAGAGCTGCACGGTCAGCATCGCCACGTCGATCAGCAAGGCGACGAACAGCTCGGCGTTGGTGACTTCGCGGGGAATTTTCAGCCGCACCAGGCTGATGACGTTGAAGACCACCAGAACGGCCAGCGCCATGACCATAAAGCGCAGCGGCAATCGGATTTCGAACCCGAAGTGCACGATAACGATGGTCGCAATCTGGCCCAGCACAGCGAGCCAGCGTAGCTGGATCAACTGCAGCATGTTTTTGCGACCGGTGGTGTCGGTCATGCGGCTGCGGCTTGCCGCCGATTGCGGTGGCTCGTCTCTAAGAGCGAGGTCGCGAGGGGCCGTAGGAAGAGGGGAGTCCATGATCCAGAAGTGTAATCGCCTCACGGTCGAGGGGCGGGGCGTGGTGCCAATGCACCTTGTCGGCCTCGGACCGGGCGAGGCGTCTGCGCGAGCGGGCGGCCTGAAATGAGAGAGGCCCCCGGTCAAGTGCGGACATGTCCGACTTGCCGGGGGCCTTTGTACGGCATCAGGGAGAGGGCGCCGTATGCCCCCCGGGTATCAATCGCGGCTTTCGAGCGAGCGGTTGATCTT
>JBAZPE010000441.1:0-3224 GCA_041648375.1 Burkholderiaceae bacterium
AGCACGGAAAGACGGAAGCGGGACTGGGTCATGGGGGATGTCTCCTTTTTTGGTATGGGCAAATCGACTATGGCGAGGATGGGTGGATATCGGGCAGGGTCGCGGCCATGGCATGGCTGACCGTAATGGGCATGGCAAGTAAATGGAAGGACAATGATTTGCCGTGTGCATCAAGATTGAGCGCATCGTTCACGCCGCCATCGAGCACGTTTTCCAGCACGAAATTCATGGCATGCAGTTGCGGCAGTTCATAACGCGTGACGCGCGATGGCGCACGCGCGGCAAACCATTTGGCCACCTGACCGGCGGTGACCTGGTCCTGCAGCACGTCATAAAGATCCGCGCGCCAGGCAATCAGGCTGAGATTTGAGGTGTCGCCTTTGTCGCCAGAGCGGCCATGGGCCAGGCGATAGAGGGGGACGGCGGTCAGGTGCTCACTCATTCAGCGTTCTCCAACAGGTACCAGCGAGCATCGATCTCGGTGCGTTCGACCAGCGTGGACACCATGTTCAGGCGCTGCCGCAAGTGGGTGCGCACGCCTCCGCCGCCCGCCGGACCGCAGCAATACAGGGCCGTGACTTCACGCAGGACACGTTCGGCCACAGCGCGATCGGGATGGCTGCCGGCCACACGCAATCGCACGTCCTGGCTGGGTGCCGGCGCGCCGGCCTGCATATGCCCCGCGTCGTCGGCCAGGATGCTCAGGACGCCGATCAGATCGACCCGCACAGCCATGGCCTCACCGATGCGCTTGCGCACGATCTCCCCGGCCAACTGCGCCCGGGCCTGCGCCTGGATGCCGGCATAGGAAATTTCGGCCTCGGCCAGCCAGCCCCCGCGATAGCACAGGTTCACTTTCAGCGTGTCCGGGCGAGGGTGACCGGTCACGCCGTGCACGGCGATGCGGTCAGGGCCGGTTTGTGTAATCGTTGCACCCGATATGTCAGCCACCACGTCGGGTGTCAGGTAGGCGGCGGGATCGTGCACTTCATAAAGCAGTTGTTCGGTGCCGATGGCCGGATCGACACGGCCGCCGGTTGCCGGTGGCTTGCTGATCTCGAAGCTGCCGTCGTGCTGCATGGTCATCAAAGGAAACCCGGTGTGGTCCAGGCCGGGCACGTCCTTCAGGCCCGGCACGGCAAAGTAGCCGCCTGTGACCTGGGTGCCGCACTCGAGCATGTGGCCTGCCATGGTGGCACGGCCCAGCTTTTCCCAGTCGTCCATGGCCCATCCGAAATGGGCCAGGGCAGGGCCAAGCGTCAGGGCCGGGTCGGCCACCCGGCCTGCCACCACGATATCAGCGCCCGCGCGCAGCGCGTCGGCAATCTCACCCGCACCCAGATAGACGGTCGCGCTGACGACCTCGCTTGCGGCAAGCGCAGGCGTGACGTTCGCACACAATCGGGCAATCAGCTCGGGGTCGTTCAACGCATCGCCCGTGACGACCGCGATGCGCGGCGTGCGCAGCCCCTGTTCACGCGCGATGGCCGCAATGCGCTGCGCGGCGGCATGCGGGTTGGCCGCGCCAAAGTTGCTGACGATGCGTATGCCGTGGTTCAGACAATCACCCAGCACAGGGCTGACCAGTTCGTCGAGCAGGGGTTCGTAGCCACGTTGCGGATCTGCGTTTTTTGCCAGCTGCGCCAGGGCCAGCGTGCGTTCGGCCAGCGTCTCGAAAATCAGGAATCCACCGCCCAGGCGGATCAGTTCGGCAACCAGCGGCGCAGCACCATCGGTGCGGTCGCCCGAGAAGCCCGACGCACAACCAACGTGCAACGGGGAAGCGGGATCAGGCATGTAAAGCGTCTCCTGGTGCGAAGTATCGGATCGTTCTTCGTCTGGTCATCGTGATGCGTGTGCCGTGCCGCAGTGCGTGCCGGGAACGACATTGGGTTGACTGTAGCGGCCCCACATCCATAGGGGAAATAGAAAGATAGAATGGATTCATCCAGAAAATCTATTAAACAAGGGTTGGCTCATCGATGAAAGACATCTCCACCCGCCAATTGCGTGCGTTCGTCGCGCTCGCCGATGCGCGACACTTCACACGCGCGGCGCAGCGCTGTCATCTCACGCAGCCCGCCTTCAGCGCGGTCATTCGCAGTCTGGAGCTGGGGCTGGGGGCAAGGCTGTTCGATCGCAGCACGCGCAGCGTCGATCTCACCCCCGAGGGGCAGGTGTTCGAAGCCTCGGCCCGCAGGCTGTTGGCGGATTTCGATCTGGCGCAGTCCGATCTTGGCGATCATTTGTCCAGGCGACGGGGGCATGTCGCCGTCGCGGCGTTGCCCTCGCTTGCGGCGGCGCTATTGCCCGATATTCTGGCCCGTTATCGCCAGGCGTATCCCGGGGTGACCCTCACCCTGGTCGATGCGCTGGCTGGCCCCTGTCTGGACAAGGTGCGCAGCGCAGAGGTGGATATGGCCCTGGCGTCGCGGCGTGACGACATGTCGGGCCTGGCAAGCACATTTCTGATGGCCGACCGGTTCCATGTGGTGTGTCGGGAGGATCATCCGTTGGCCAGGCAGGACGAAGTGGCAGCCGAGCAGTTGCTGCACTGGCCCATCATCCACATGTCGCGCGCGAGCAGCGTGCGACAAGGTCTGGAGCAGCTCATGCCCGCGCTGGCCCGACACGTGGCATTCGAGGTCGACCACCTCGCTACAGCGATGGGCCTGGTGCAGGCGGGCCTGGGGATCAGCATCGTCCCGGCCATGACCCTGTTTCATTTTCAGCGCCCCGGGCTGACCATACTGCCGCTGGCCGGTGATGCGCTCACGCGCTCGCTCTATGTGGTGCATCGCCAGGGTCGAACGTTCTCCAGCGCGGCGCAGGCGTTGTACGACGAGGTGATACAAACCTGTGCGACGAAAGTCGCGGGATGACCGCTGGCTTTGCGTGTTTAGCGTGCTCGCCTCAGGTGGCATCCCCACGGGTGGTGAGAATGGCGGCCAGTTCGGGCAAGAGGGTCTGGGCATCGCCATCCTTCAGCCCCGTTTCCAGCGTCTGTCGCACGCCCTGCGCGATCAGCCGGGCAGAGTGAGCCTCTTCGGCCATGGCGGTGTAATAACCCAGATCCTTCAACGCGTTGGACAGCGCAAAACGCAATCCGCTGGGGTCCTGGCCCGTAATGAAGGGTTTGATGCGGTTCAGCGCCGTGCCGCCACCCCCGCCCGTGCTCAGTACGTCGATGAACACATCAGCGGCAATGCCGGCTCGGGCCGCGC
>JBAZPE010000442.1:0-3222 GCA_041648375.1 Burkholderiaceae bacterium
TTTCACCTTCACGCTGCCCGTCCCCCCGCAACCCGACACGGTCGCTGAGTCGACACTACCATGACAACCCCTGATACCATTTCCTCCTACATCACTGCTCCAAACATCCTGCTGGTCGAGGACGACCCGGAAATTCGTCGCTTCGTCACGGCTGCGCTCACCGAAGCCCAGTGGGTCGTGCACGAATCGGCCACCATGGCACGCGGGCTGATTGATGCCGGCACACGGCGACCCGACGTGATCGTGCTCGATCTGGGACTGCCTGATGGCGATGGCATGGCGCTGATCACCGATGTGCGAGGGTGGACGCAGATTCCCATTCTGGTCCTGTCGGCACGCGCATCGGAAAAAGACAAGATCAATGCACTGGGTGCAGGTGCAGACGACTATCTGACCAAGCCGTTTGGCGTGGGCGAGCTCATCGCGCGTGTGAAAGTGCTGCTGCGCCGCAGCGCGCGCAGTGCGCATGACGAGACTGCCATCGTCCACTTCGGTGATGTCACGGTGGATCTTTCCAAACGCCTGGTCATGCGTGGTGCGCAGCAAGTGAATCTGACCGCTACCGAATACCGACTGCTGGCTGCCCTGCTTGCGCAACGCGGCAAGGTGCTCACGCATTCCGATCTACTGAAACAGGTTTGGGGCCCCTCGCATGCAGACGATCACCACTACCTGCGCATCTACATGGGCCACCTGCGGCACAAGCTTGAGGCGGACCCGGCCCAACCCGTCTACCTGAAAACAGAAATTGGTGTCGGCTACCGGTTCTTCGGCTGAACCCGGGCAGCGCGACATCACCCTATCATCGGCTCGGCACCACGCGCCAGCCGCTCGCGAGCCAGCGTCTTCAGCGCTGCGCGATCTACCTTGTTCGTGCTGGCCAGCAGCATCGCATCCAGGAACCACACGTGACGCGGATGCTGGTAGGCCGGCGCGTTGTCCAGCACATACTGTTTGACGGTTGCCTCATCGAGCAGCGCGTTTTCTCGACGCACCACGAAGGCGACCGGTTTGGTGCCCTTGATCTCGTCGTCTACCGGTACGACGCATGACTGAACGATGTCGGGGTGCGTATCCAGCACCGCCTCCACTTCTCCCGGGTAGATATTTTCACCACCCGACACGAACATATCGTCGGCACGACCGACAAAATAAAAGAAGCCCACATCGTCGCACCGAAAGACATCGCCCGTGCGGTAATAGCCATCATCCGATATCGGCGCAACCAGATCAGGTCGAGCGTGATAACCCAGCATCATGCCCGGGCTCTTCATCTCCAGCACGCCCTGGTGCGCTGTCGGATCACCAGCCAGACGCACGCTGACGCCCGGATGCGGATAACCGACGGACGCCACCGGGGTGACGTGCCCCTCGGGATGCGGGCCGAACACGACGGGCCCGCCTTCGGTCGTGCCGTAGGCGTTGACGATCTCGGCGTTGACCAGCAACGCCCTGATGCTGGCCACCAGGTTGTCGCTCACCGGAGCCGAGCCCATGCGCACGGCACGCACGCTGGACAGATCGGCACTGGCCAATGCCTCTTTTTCACGCAGCATCATGGCGATCATGGGCGGCACTGCGGTCAGCCAGGTGGGTCGATAGCGAGAGATCGCCTCGATGTACCGTCTGGCCTGAAATTGAGGCAACAGCACGGCAGTCGCACCCGATGCACACACCAGGAACATCAGGGCGAGCGCGTTCATGTGATAGAGGGGTGCGGCAATGAGATAGCGCTCATCGGGCGCGCGCCTGCCGTTCATCCGGGTCTGTGCCACCCACACGTGGGCGGCATGCGAGAGCTTCACCCCTTTGGGCTTGCCGGTCGAGCCCGAGGTGTACAGAATCAGGGCGACATCATCCGGTTCGGGCGCCACCGGCGTGAACGAACCCGCCTGCATCCAGGCGCTGAATCCCGCGTCGCTCGTTTCGTCGAAATTGGCAACGTCGACACCCGCCGCCAGCGTGGGCAACCCGGCCAAGCGCGGCGCATCGCACAACACCAGGCGGGCGCCGCTGTCCCGGATCACGTAATCGATCAGTGCCTGCGGAAACTTGTGATTCACGGGAACCGGAATCACGCCTGCCCGCATGGCACCCAGCATGGCCACGACATATTCGGGACGGTTGGCCGACAGCAACGCGATACGGCTGCCCGCGAGCACGCCGCGTGCAAGCAGGCCGCGCGCAAACGCATCGGCCATGGCGTCCAGCTGAACGCGGGTCATCACGTGCTGCGCACCGTCCTCGCCCACCCCGATCACGACAGGGTGATCGGGCGCACCCTGGCGGTCCAGCAAGTCACCGAGATTCATGGTTATGCTCCGATCAGGATTTGGGAGGCGCAGTCATGTACACACCGCGCCCGCTTGCCAGCAGCACACCCTTCTCATCCATGATCTTCGCCTCGGCCACCGAAAGCTGGCTGCCGAACTTGACCACCGTGCCCACGCACGTCAGATCGCCCTTCAGCGCTGGCCGGTGATAGTCCACGCGCAGGTCCACTGTCGGCACCCCGCGCCCGGTCTTGGACACGAGCGCCCAATCGGCGGTCAGGTCCACCAGCGTAGCCAGGATGCCGCCATGGCAATAGCCCGCATCGGGATTGACGACCCACTCTTCGCGCCAGCGCGCCTTCAAGGTGATGGTTCCCTCACCCAGCGCCTCCACGGTCAACCCCAGCCACTGGTGATAAGGCCCGCGCAGCAGCTTGGCCTGAACGGCTTCCATGCTCAATGGTGTATCGGACATGACATGCTCCTTATGGGGTCACGATGATCTTGCCCATGACCTCGCGGTCACGGATCGCTTTCAGGCCGTCGGCAGCTTGTTCCAGCGGCAACACCTTGTCGATCACCGGCTTGAAGTCGCCAGCCTGAATCATGTCCATCAATCCGGACAGGTTGTCGGGGTAGAAGCTGTTCGACCCAATCACCTTCAATTCGAAGCTCCAGATATAGCGAAGGTCTTCCTTGGGGTCGTGCCCGGCCGTGGCACCGCACACCAGCAGGCTGCCACCGCGTTTCAGGCATTTCAGCGAGGGCACCCAGGTGTCGCCACCGGTGAAGTTGATGACCACATCCACGCCACCTTCGAAACTGCGGCGCTGCGGCTTGCCATATTGCGTGATCGCCCACTTCGAGAAATCGGTGTCGCGATAGTTGATGACGTGGTCCGCACCCAGTTCTTTCAACCGTGCCATCTTGTCGTCACTGCCTGCGCAGG
>JBAZPE010000443.1:0-3221 GCA_041648375.1 Burkholderiaceae bacterium
ACCCGGGTTAAAGATCGGGTCACGTGGAGTGGCGCCGGTCAGCCGTTCGCGGCGTTCACCCTTGCGAACGGGGGCGGTGATCTCGCTGACCAACCCGCACAACGTGGTGTATTGGGCCGCGCTGGGCAGCGCCATGGGCGCAGTCGGCATTGTCGATCCCCGTTTTGTGCACTATCTGGTGTTCTTTACTGCATTCATGACGTCATCGGTACTGTGGTGCTTTTTCTGTGCTGCGATCGTCGAACAGGTGTTCGGGCGTGCCAATGCCCGATGGTCCAAGATCAGCTACCGACTCTGCGCGGTGGCACTGTTCATGCTTGCACTGGCCTCCCTGAGGGGGCTGATGACGCCTGTTCAGGTCGCTGCAGGATCGTGACGGGCCCGGTGGCAGGGTCACCCCTTGCCCCGCACCATGCGTTGGTACACCCCGTCTTTCCAGACCAGGCGATGCACGAGCGCCATGGTGATGTGACCGGCAATCAGTGCAAGCAGCACCCATCCCAGCAGGCCGTGCAAGGCATTGCCAGGCGCCATCAGCGCTGGCATCTGCACGCCGGTCGATTCGAACAAGGGAATACCGAAAGGCTGGAAGCCCCGTCCGCGGCCATATGCACGCACGATCGCCAGCACCGGCACGACAATCATCAACAGGTAGAGCGCCAGGTGCCCGACCCGGGCCCCACGGCCCATCAGGGTGGGCGAGTGTGCCGGGCGACGGCTGGCGTTGAACAGGCCCCATGCGCCACGAATCAGCACCAGCAGGAACAGGGTGAAGCCAATCGAGTGGTGCGTGCGCCAGAAGAATGTCGCAATGTCGGTGTCTTTGGCCACCACCCGCAACAGACCACTTGTGAACTGCCACAGAAACAGCAGCGCCATGGACCAGTGCAGGAATCGTGTCACATACCCATAGCCTTGCTCGTTGTCACGCCAATGCTCGGTTCTTGTCATCACCGGGGTTCTCCATCAATGAAAATTCCGTAATATCGTGCTGATCCCACATAACCTAAATCAACGGAGAGGCAATATGGAAGAAGTGTTGGTCACACGCCATGGGGCGACGGCAGTATTGACCATGAACCGGCCGCAGGCGCGCAATGCGCTGAATTTTGCCATGCGCGACGCGTTTTCGGCGGCGATCGCCGAGGTGCGTGACGATGCGTCGGTGCGCGCCGTGGTACTGACCGGTGCCGGTGGGCACTTTTCGGCCGGGGGTGATGTCAAGGGTATGGCCGAAGGTGGGGATCGCCCCACCGATGTATTTGCCAGCCGTGACAGCATGCGTGCCATTTATCGTTGGTTTGATGAACTCGTCGATCTGGAAAAGCCCGTGATCGCCGCCGTGGAAGGATCGGCTTTCGGTGCCGGCCTGTCGTTGGCGCTTGCTGCTGATTTCGTGCTTGCTGCGCCAGGCGCAAAATTCTGCTCCGTCTTCAGTCGTATCGGGCTGGTGCCCGATCTGGCTGGCCTGTATCTCCTGCCGCGCGCAGTGGGTCTGGCCCGAGCCAAGGAATTGGTCTTCACCGCGCGTGTGGTGAGCGCCCAGGAAGCGCAGGCGCTGGGCATGGTCTACGAGATCGCCGATGACGTGCAAGCAGCTGCGCTGGCACTCGCAGCGCGCTTTCACACCGCGCCTACCGGGTCGATCGGTATGGCGAAATCGATGCTCAATCGCACGTTCGAGACTCAACGCAGCGATATCTACGCCCAGGAAGCCATGGGTCAGGCACTTTGCCGTCAAAGTACCTACCACAAAGAAGCAGCGCAACGATTCGTGGACAAGCAGCCGCCCCTGTATCAATGGGACAAGAAGTAAGGTTGCGCCTCACGAGGAAGAACACCCCAATCGGTGGACGGCTGTCCAACGATTGGGGTGTCCGCCGTCCGCCGTCCGCCAGGCAGCCAGGCAGCCAGGCAGCCAGGCAGCCAGGCAGCCAGGCGCCGCGCAGGTGTCAGGACGCCGTATTCACGTCACACCTTATCTGTCAGGGTGACCAGATCGCTCAGCGCTGACGGTGCCGCGTGGGTGCGGCAACGGTCGCGGGCTGCGCATCCATGTCCGCGGCATCACGCAGGTTGCCAGCGCGGTCGTGACGCACGACCAGGCTGCGCGCACGCCGCCATGAGAACAGGCGGCGTGAGGGCACATCGGCGTAGTCAGCAACATCAAATGCGGTGCTGTCCTGCGGCACGGCCTCACGGTCTTCGTCCTTTCGGATGAAATGCCTGATGGGGGCGACGAGCAGCATGACGACAAAAATGCCGGCCACGATCAGCGCATACAGGCCCAGCAGCGAAACGTCCTGCATGTTCTCGGTCGGCCGGAAGAAGTGACGCCAGGCATACAGCACCACACCCACCCAGAACGCCACCAGCAGGACCGGTCTCAGGATGTGAAGCCACGCATACATGGCGTAGGCCTGGTAGGCCGGACGGTTGTCGCGAAACGATTTCAGCGGCACTCGCGCGGCGTCCAGAATGGGCTCTTCACCGGGCTCGGCCCAGTCGTGCGTGCGCTCGCCCGGACGCGCCGACTGTTGTGGCTCGGCCTGTGGGGCGAGCGTCTCGCGCTCACTCAGGTTTGGTTGCGGGGGCGTTGCTTGCGATGTCTGCATTTTCCTCTCCTCTGTCTGGGCTGGTCCACACCGCCCGCTTGCCGCGACGGCGCAAGAGGGTGATCGGCAGAGCCAGCACCGTGGTTATCATATTGACCGTCCAGAATGCGAACGGATACCAGATCGTCCATACGAAATAGCGCATGATGCTTTTGTCGTAGTGACGGTCTATCCAAAGGCTGACCAGCATCTGCAGCATGCAGGTGATGCCCAGCAATACCCCGTGCCACTGCGGGAACACGCCGACGGCGTGCCATGTGGGTGGCAACCAGGGGCGAATCAGCGCAATGATCAACACGAAGAACATGGCATAGGCCCAGACCACACTGGCGAAATATTCCAGATAGATGGGCCACATCTTGATATTGCGCGGGCGCAGCACGGTCGTGGTGTGACGCAGCAGCGTTTGAATGCCGCCGATTGCCCAGCGCTGGCGCTGGCGGTACAGCCCCCGAACGGTCTCGGGCATCAGAATCCAGCACAGCGCGCGCGGTTCGAAGCGCAACGTCCATCCGGCAAGCTGCAGCTTCCAGCTGATGTCGATGTCTTCGGTCATCACATCGGGGCTCCAGAACCCGGCGTCCAGCAGGGCGCGCCTGCGAAACA
>JBAZPE010000444.1:0-3215 GCA_041648375.1 Burkholderiaceae bacterium
CCAACGACGGTGACTGTCAGTGGATCAGTCCCCTCGGGCATGCCATGCGGCCGTATGGCATCTACCTGGGACACTTCTGGTCGCCGGCCGATTCGACCCAGCCGCAGGCCGAGCAGCCCCGGACCTGGATCGAAGAGGCGGTGGACAGGTCGTCGTCCGGCATCCACACCATGACGGTTCGTACACCCGATGTTCCGGGCGAATATCATCTGGAAATCGACCTCGTTCAAGAGTCAGTTTGTTGGTTCAAGAGCCGGGGGTTCATCCCCGCCCGGCTTGTCGTACGCGTAGAGGCAGCCCAGCCATGAAGGGCATCACCATCCACCACAGGGTTTCACCGATGAACAAAATTTCCAAGTCCCAGTTCTCCCTCTGCGCTGCCGCAGCATTGGCGACGGCCATCGCCGTCAGTGGTTGTTCCAAGGCGCCGGAGGCAGATCAGGCTGCTCAGACCGCGCCTGCAGCGGCCGCTCCGGTGGCGGAAGCCCCCGATATGACGACGCCGCTGACCCAGGAGCAGGCCGGTGCCCAGTACGCCATCACGGCCGAGCCGGTGCTCGTGAACAATGGCGAAACCCTGCGCACGGTGGTGTCGGTGACCAACACCGGCAAAGTCGCAATCAGCTCAAAGGGCAAGCTGCCGGTCAATCTGGCCATCTCGCTCGTCGATCCGTCCGGTGAAATGGTCGCCCGCGATTTTGTCCGTGCTTCGCTTCCGGCGGCCGGTATTGCTGCCGGCGCTTCTGCCGATGTGATCACCGAAGTGCCTGCCAAGGATGTGGTCGGCAAGAGCTTGCGCTTCGGGCTAGTGCAGGAAGCCATTGTGTGGTTCAGCGACTTCAACGTCGCAACCGTGGACTATGGTCCTCTGACGGCTTGCGACGACCAGGGCAAGCCGACCATCTGCGGCAAGGATGGCAAGCCGCTGCAGCACGTGGCGCAGTAAGCCACTGACAGGGACGAAGCCGTTCTGGCTCATGCTCGGATCCAATCCGAATAACAAAGAGATAGTGTTAATGAAGACTGCGTTGATTACCGGAATCTCCGGCCAAGATGGGGCATATCTTGCGGAATTGCTGCTGGAGAAGGGATACCGTGTTTACGGCACGTACCGTCGCACGAGTTCCGTCAACTTCTGGCGCATCGAGGAGCTGGGGATTGCTGCGCACCCGAACCTTCATCTGATCGAATACGATCTGACCGACCTTGGTTCGAGCATCCGCATGCTCGAAAGCACGCAGGCGACCGAGGTGTACAACCTTGCCGCCCAGAGCTTTGTCGGCGTCTCGTTCGACCAGCCTACAACCACGGCTCAGATCACCGGCATCGGCCCGGTCCATCTGCTTGAGGCGATCCGCCAGGTGAACCGGGATATTCGCTTCTACCAGGCGTCCACCTCGGAGATGTTCGGGAAAGTGCAGGCGGTCCCGCAGATCGAAAGCACGCCGTTCTATCCCCGCAGCCCCTATGGTGTGGCCAAGCTCTACGCACACTGGATGACGGTCAATTACCGCGAGAGCTACGACATCTTTGGGTCGAGCGGCATCCTGTTCAATCACGAAAGCCCGCTGCGCGGCCGCGAGTTCGTGACGCGCAAGATCACCGACTCGGTAGCCAAGATCAAGCTGGGCATGCTCGACTGCCTGGAACTGGGCAATCTGGATGCCAAGCGCGATTGGGGCTTTGCACGGGAGTACGTCGAAGGCATGTGGCGCATGCTGCAGGCGGATGAGCCCGATACCTTCGTGCTTGCAACGAACCGGACCGAGACGGTCCGTGACTTCGTGAACATGGCCTTCAAGGGTGCCGGGATCAATGTCGAGTTCCGTAACAGCGATCAGGACGAAATCGCGGTCGATACTGCGACGGGCAAGACGGTGATGAAGATCAACCCGAAGTTCCATCGTCCAGCCGAGGTCGATCTGCTCATTGGCAATCCGGAGAAGGCCGAACGCGTGCTGGGTTGGCGTCCTGAGACCACGCTGGAAGCGCTTTGCCAGATGATGGTCGACGCTGATCTGCGGAGGAACGAGCGTGGTGCTTCCTTCTGACCTGAATGGCAGGCGGGTGCTGGTCACGGGAGCGTCCGGTTTTACCGGACGCTACGTGATCGACGACCTGAAGAAGCAGGGCTGCGAGGTGGTGGCCATGGGAGGTGCGGCACAGTCCGCTCCTTCCTGGGCGGCGTCTCTGACGCCTGCCGACGCCTGTCGGCAGGCAGACCTCGGCGATCTCGACGGATTGCGTGGCCTGCTCAAGGACACCCGTCCTGATGTGATCATCCATCTGGCGGCGCTGGCGTTCGTGGCCCACGGGGGGGCGGACGACTTCTACCAGGTCAACCTGATCGGCACGCGGCATCTGCTGCAGGCCATCGACGATGCATCGCTCAGCCCCACGCGTGTGCTGATTGCCAGCAGTGCGAATGTGTACGGCAACTCTTCGGCCGGGCGCTTGGACGAGTCGGTTGCTCCTGCACCGGCCAATGACTATGCGATCAGCAAGCTCGGCATGGAGTACGTCGTGCGCCTTTGGCAGGATCGTCTCCCGATAACTGTCGTCCGGCCTTTCAACTACACCGGCCGGGGCCAGGCGGAGAATTTCCTGATTCCCAAGATCGTGTCGCATTTCGCAAAGCGAGCGCCGAACATCGAACTGGGCAACCTGGACGTGGCGAGAGATTTTGGCGATGTCAGGGCGGTTGCGGCGGCTTACCGCGGATTGCTGCAGGCCGACGCTGCCGTTGGCCGCACCATCAACGTGTGCTCGGGGATCGCGTTCTCACTGCGCGACGTGATTGAGTTGTGCACGGACATCACGGGCCATTCACTCACTGTATCGGTGAATCCGGCGTTCGTTCGGGCCAATGAGGTCAAGACGCTCTGCGGAGACAACACGCTGTTGCGTCATACGATCAGTGACTGGTCGTGCCCGCCGCTGCGTGAAACGCTCGAGTGGATGCTTGCAGCGCAGGACGCTTGAGGAAGAGGCCGGGAAGCCCCGGCTTGCCTTGCTGGAAGATTGATCGGGTGGGCGGCGCAGATGCGCCGCCCACTTTTTTTCGGTCACTTTGGGGAGGCTGTCCGGTAACGGCACAATGGCAACTGTTCGCCGGTGCGCTCCCATCGGATTGCCAGCATACGCGGATCGCCCTCTCCGGCACGCACGGCCGGTGCATCGTTCTGCAGGACGATCTTCTGCGTGTCAGCCGGAAT
>JBAZPE010000445.1:0-3211 GCA_041648375.1 Burkholderiaceae bacterium
CCATGCCCACCATGCGAAACGCATTGCGAAATCGCTGTTCGACATTCTGGCGGTGCATGGCCAGTGTCTGTTCGAACACCTCCGGTGTCAGGCCGACGGCGCCAGCCAGACCCGCTCGCAGATCGCCATCTACCGGCAACAAGTGGGTCTGTTCGTCCTCACGGTACTGCAGCGCATGCTCGGTGCGCCTGAGAAACCGATAGGCCTGCTCCAGTGTCTGGGCGTCTTCTACCGAAACCAGTCCCGCATCGCGTTCGGCGTGCAAGGCGGCAAGCAAGCCCCGGGTTTGCAGGGCGGGCATGCGACCGCCCCGAATCAGTTGGGACAACTGCACCACGAACTCTACTTCGCGGATGCCGCCGTCGCCCAGTTTGATGTTGTTCTGGCTGTCCACGCCCTGCCGGGCCGAGGCCCGGCGCTGCCAATCCTGGCGAATGCGCTCGCGCAGGCTACGCAGGGCAGCCAATGCGTCGAAGTCGAAGTATTTTCTGTAGACGAAGGCGGTGCGCAGGCTTTCGAGCAGGCGCAACTGTTCGGACGGGGCCGACCCGTCGAACGCGCGCGCGTCGATGACCCGACCCTTGAGCCAGGCATATCGCTCCCATTCACGACCCTGCGCCACGAGATAATTCTCGAACGCCTCCAGGCTCCAGGCCAGGGGCCCTGAATCGCCGTCAGGTCGCAGTCTCAGATCGCAGCGGAACACCTGCCCGTTTTCGTCGACTTCCGAGATGATGGGCATCATGCGCCGGGTCAGACGGCCATAGAATTCGTGGTGGCTGATCTTGCGCGGGCCTGTGGTTTCACCTTCCTCGCCGTAGAGCATGACCAGGTCGATGTCCGAGGAGACGTTGAGCTCGCATCCCCCGAGTTTCCCCATGCCCACGATCAGCATTTCCTGCGGTAATCCGTTGGCATCGCAAGGCACGCCGTGCGACTGCGCAAGATCGGTCGCCACGGTTACGTAGGCCTGTCGTACCGTCAGATCCGCCAGTGCCGTCATGGCACCCACGACTTCTTCAAGCGGAGCCAGGCCCGCGTGATCCCGGACGATCAGTAGCGTGAAGACCTTCTCGCGCAGCCTGCGCAAGGCAGCGCGACATGTGTCCACCGGTAAAGCTGCGGCAGCGGGTTGGCCCGACTCGATTTCGAACCAGGCGGTGATGTCATCGGCGCTGACGGCGTGGGTCGCATGTGCCGTCAGCCATTCACGCAGCGCAGGCCGTGCCTCGATGCGGCGGCGCAGGTGCCCTGACCAGACCGCCGCCGGCGTGAGGTAATCGTGATTCGACATATGTTGTAAGGACTTTGCGAAGAGGAGGAAGAGGGATTCAGGTATAAGTGATTAACATACCGTAGTGCAATCGCATCCAGGTTGCAACGCCCCTTTTTGCCCCCGTTTCTGCCTGTGTCGATCCGCGTTCTTGCCCTCCGCTGCTTCTATTGGTTCGCACTGAGCGTGGTCCTGCTGGTGGCCGGTGGCGCGCTCCTTGCCAAATGGTGGGTATTGCCGCAGATTGATCGCTGGCGCGAGCCGATTGCGGCCTACCTCAGCCAGGCTTCTGGTGCCCATGTCGAGATCGGCTCGATCACGGGTCAGTGGCAGGGCCTGCATCCACGCTTCACCTTCAACGATGTGCGGATTTCCGATGTGCGGGGATCGGATGAACGCGTGCCACCGGGGTCTGGCGTGGAGGGTCACACCATCGGCGCACCGTCGTCCGACACGCAACAGGTCCCCGAGGAAGTGGGCAATCTCAAGATTCCTCACGTGGTGGCCGAGCTGCGCTGGCGGTCACTGGTGGTCGGTGAGCCTCGGTTTTCCTATCTTGCCATGCGCGACATTGATATCGGCCTGACCTTGAGTCGGGATGATCATCTCTGGGTGGCGGGCCAGGCGATTGATCTGACACGCGCCGAGTCGCCGGCGCTGCTTGCGGACAACGCCGTATTGCAGTGGTTGCGCCGACAGGGCCAAGTCTCGCTGGAGGGCGCCACCGTGCATTGGCGCAACGAACAGCGCGATGCGCCGGAACTGATCTTTACACAGGTCAGCCTGGCGTTGCGCAACACCGGCATGCGCCATCAAATCATGCTGGCTGCCACACCCATGGCGAACCTCAGTGGTCCGGTGAGCCTCACGGCAGACATGGAGGCGTCCCTGTTTCATCCTCAGGCCGCGGCGCAGGACGATGAGCAGGGCGTGATCTATGCCGACATCGAGAACATGCAGATCGAGCGCTGGCGGCCCTGGGTCGATCTGTCGCAGTGGTCGGGCATTCTGTCGGCCAGAAGTTGGGCGTATCTGTCGGGGGGCAAGATCGGGGATATCCGTGCAGATGTGCGTGCGCGCGGACTGCAGTGGCAGACGGCACAGGGTGACCAGGCCAGCGGCGAGCATGTGCATGCCACCCTTACCGGTGCCGCCGGCAACCTGCTGCCCGAGGGGTGGAAACTCCCCGTCGCCCGCGTGGCGGCGACCGATGGCCTGTCGGCCACAATCAGCGTCGACGGGCTGGATATCGCCCTGCCTACCTGGTTCGAAAGCCCTGCCTGGCGGGCGGACACCAGTCGGGCGCAGGTGACGTTGGCGCGCAACCCGGAAGGCGGCTTCTCCGCCACGCTGAGCGACGGCCATGTTCAGAGTGACGATGTGACCGCCGGTCTAAAGGGGCATTGGTCCAATAGCGCCAGCGATCCTCTGGGAAACCTGGATCTGAAAGTGGATTTCGAGCGAGCGAGGCTGGAGGCGATCCACAAATACCTGCCGCTGACCATTACCGGTGCCGTCAGGCACTGGCTGGCGCAGGCCCTGATCCGGGGCGAGGTGCATGCGGGCAAGCTCGAAGTGTCCGGGCCCTTGCACGCGTTTCCTTATGACGGGGAGGACGCCACGAAAGGGCGATTCCTGGTCGAAGGCCAGATACGGGACGGAGTACTCGACTATCTGCCCAATTGGCGGGCGCACGGACACGCAGCCGCCTGGCCCCGTATCGAGGCGCTTCAGGGGCGCTTTTCCATCGATCGAACCGCGCTGACGATTCAGGGCGATAGCGGTGTGGCACGCATGCAGGGTCAGGACGGTGGGATCCATGTCGGTCCCGTTCTGGCCCACATTCCCGACATGGCGCATCAGGCCACCCTGTTGCTCGACGGGCAGACCGGCGGCCCCTTGTCGGCCTACCTTGAAATCCTGAACCGTTCGGCGCTC
>JBAZPE010000446.1:0-3209 GCA_041648375.1 Burkholderiaceae bacterium
GAGCGCTTCCGTTTCTGGGGCCATCCTGGCTCGCTTGTGCACCCAGGCGGCCAGATTGGCATGCTCGTGCGATTGCGCTGACATCGACATCACGCACCACGCTCTGCATCCGGCGCGTTGACGTCTGCCGTGCGTAATCGCTTGTCCTTGTCCGTTTGGGCCTGAATGGCGGCACGTGCCGTCTGCCACTGTTCGTCGGTCCAGTCCATGTACTGAGTGAAGTAAGCGCCCTGGGCCAGGTGATAGGCCCCGTCCAGCGCGATGGTTTCGCCCGAAAGCCACTGACAACCATCGGCCATCAGAAACGCGGCCAGGTTGCCCAGCTCACTCATTTTTCCCAGACGACGCCACGGATTATCCGCAGTCTCCCGTACGTGAGCATCCTTTCCAGGCCGCAGACGTGCCGTCGCCCCTTCGGTAGGAAACACACCTGGCGCGATCGCATTGAGGCGTATCCCATAACGACCCCATTCCGTTGCCAACGACTTGGTCATCACGTCTACACCGGCTTTGGACATCGCCGACGGCACCACAAAGGGTGAGCCGGTACGCACCCAGGTCGTCACGATGGACAACACCGTGCCGGGCCGCTTTTCACTGATCCACCGTTTCCCTATCGCATTGGTGACATAGAACGTGCCGTGAAAGACCGTGTTGGCGATCGCATCGAAACCGTTTGCAGAAATGCTCTCGGTCTTGCTGACGAAGTTTCCAGCGGCGTTGTTGACCAACCCGGTCAGCGGCTTGGTGGCCCAGATCGTGTCGACCATTTTTTCGACTGACTGGGCATCGCGCAGATCAACGACATAAGTGTCGACGACTGGCGCATTCTCACGTCTGGCAAAGCGTGCCTTGAACTCGTCTGCCGTCTGGGTCAGCACGCTCTCCCGACGCCCACAAATGCAGATCTCGGCGCCCAGATCCAGCAGACGTGCTGCGATTTCCTTGCCCAGGCCGGTGCCGCCGCCAGTTACCAATATGCGTTGTCCTGCGAGTAGATCCGGTGCAAACATCTCATGCTCCCTGAACGGAAAGGATTTACTGCGGTTCCATACCGCTTTTCTTGACCAGATCGGCGTACACGTCGAGCTGGGTCTGCATCAGTTTTTTGAAATCCGCACTGCTTGACGGTGTCAGCGCGAAACCGATGGGCTCCATCTTCTTGATGACATCGGGTTTGATGAGCGTGGCATTGATCGCAGCGTTCAGCCGTTCGACCACAGCGGGTGGCATATTGGCCGGACCCACCACCCCAGCCCATGCAATGGCATCCAGATTTTTCACACCCGCCTCAGCCATGGTCGGGACATCAGGCGCGAGAGCACTGCGTTGCGGTAGCAAGGTCGCCAGGACGCGCAGCTTTCCATCCTTGACTTGGGGCATGCCAATCGCGGTGCCAATCATGGCCTGTATGTTGCCCGAGACCAGGTCAACCATGGCGGGAGGCTCGCCCTTGTAGGGAACATGCGAAAGCTTCAATCCCGCAGCGGCAGCCAGGCTCGCGAATGTCAGCACCCCGGTGTTATTGCCTGTGCCATAGTTCAGCTTGCCCGACTGGCCCTTGGCATACGACACAAATTCCCCAACCGATTTGGCTGGAACGTCACGGTTGACGTACAGAAAGAACGCGTAGCGGCCCACATCTGCAATCGGGGTGAAGTCACGCATGACGTCAAAGGGTGGCGTTTTACGCAGGGCGGGGAGAACCGAAAGATTGCCCGAGGTGGCAAGGGTGATGCGATACCCGTCGGGTTGTGCGCGCGCGACGTCCTGCGCCGCGATCTGGCCTTCCGCGCCGGGCTTATTCTCGACGATGACCGAAGTCCCCAGTTCCTGAGACATCCCATCGGCAAGAATTCGCGCGATGGTGTCGGTCGTGGCCCCAGCAGGGAAGGGAACCACCAGCGCAATGGGCTTATCCGGGTAGGCCGCCCAGGTGCAGGCAGCTGAGAGCAGCGCGCCCAAGCCCAGGGCTGCATGTGAAAAGTATCTTTTCATGATGTCTCCTCTTTATCGTTCTTGTATTTGTTGGTGTGGTGCATGATTACATCGCACCCCTCTTTCCGGAAGACCGTGCCAGCGCATAAGATTGGTGCGCATAACGCAACAATGTCCAGCACGCCAGAACCTTATCGGAGGCAGCATGGAGCTCGATTCATTTCTGTTTTTTGCTGCCGTGGTCGAGGCGGGTAGTTTCTCGAACGCGGCCCGCAAGCTGGGCATCGACCGATCCAACGTCAGCCGTCGAATCAACCGCCTTGAGGTGGATGTGGGGGCCCAGCTTTTGCGGCGAACAACCCGGCAGATGAAACTGACCGAACTGGGCGAGGCGCTCTTTGAACGGTGCAACGCCATCAGCGCTGAAGTTGACCGTGCGCGCCTGGTGGTGCAGTCACCCACCGAGTCGGTACGTGGTCCCATCCACGTCTCTTGTCACCCCGTCATGGGCAGACTTTATCTGGCGGATCTGTTCAATGCGTTCTGTCTGCGTTACCCCGAGGTCTCACTGAAAATCACGTTGGACGGCAATGCAGATGATCTGGTGGGATTGGGGATCGACGTGGCCATGCGCATCACCAACGAACCCGCATCCGCATTTGTTGCGCGCCGACTGGCGAGTATCGATTGGGTGATCTGCGCCAGTCCGCAGTATTTGAAGAAAGCGGGCACGCCCCGCGACCCGCAAGCGCTGACTCAACATGCCTGGTGCGGTGTGCGCAGTCGAATGAGTCTGGATTTGGTGCGCGCTGCACGTCACGGCCGCGTGGTGCTCTCGGCGCGCTTACAGTGCGCCGACTATGCGGTGCTGAAAAACGCGATGATTGCAGGGCTGGGGATTGGTCTGTTGCCTGCGTACGCAGCCCGAGACGAGCTTCGGGCTGGCACGCTCCAGACAGTACTCAAGGGCTACACGCTGGCGCCGTCGCCGGGCAATACACTGTACGCCGTGACTTCGCCGACCCGCTACATGCCTCCGCAGATCCGCGCATTTCTGGATTACCTGAAGGAAAGTTTCGAGGTCAATCCGTTTGAAGCATGAGCCGTAGAGATTGCTGCTCAAATCACAAAATCTTTCCGTTCACCCCGCATGCGTGCGCAACTGCTGCCGGACCAGATCCCGCAGATACCTGCCCTGAGGAGAGGTCGCCGCATCCGCACGCCGCACGATATAGATGTCTCGCACCATATCCAGACCTTCAATCGGCACG
>JBAZPE010000447.1:0-3184 GCA_041648375.1 Burkholderiaceae bacterium
TGCGCCGCAACGTTGTCCGAGGTGCCGACACTGACGCCGTCCGAGTTGGCGGTGTGGCGCTCGCATGCCAATGGCCCGGCGCAGGACGTGCCGCGCACCACGCTTGCCGCCTTGATCGAGCAGACCATGCAGCGCTCGCCGCAGGCGCCTGCGCTGGTGTTCGACGGACAAACCATCGATTATGCCGAGCTTGACGTGCGCAGCGGGCGACTGGCGCGCGCCTTGGCCGCCAACGGCGTGGGACGGGGTGACATCGTGGCCCTGGGTATCGAGCGCAGCATCGAGCTGGTCGTCGCGCTCGTCGGCATCCTGCGTGCAGGGGCGGCCTATCTGCCACTGGATCTGGCCCACCCGCGCGAGCGTCTGGACACCATCCTGCGTGCGGCCGGGCCGCGCACCGTGCTGGCCGTGCGCACGACCCGCCACCGTCTACCCTGGCCCAAGCCCCTGTGCGTGGATACCCTGAGCGGTGATCCCTTGGCGATCGAGCCCCAAACCGCGCTGCCCGACGATCCTGCGTATGTGATCTACACCTCGGGTTCGACCGGCGCGCCCAAGGGGGTCGTCATCAATCATGACGCCATCGTCAATCGGCTGATGTGGATGGCGTCGCGCTACGGCATAGGGGCCCACGATCGCACGTTGCAGAAGACACCCGCCACCTTCGACGTCTCGGTGTGGGAGTTCTTCCTGCCTCTGATTACCGGCGGGGTGCTGGTGGTGGCGCCGCCCCAGGCACACAAGGATCCGGCCTGGTTGCTGGATATCGTGCGGGCCGAGGCCATCACCACGATGCACTTCGTGCCGTCCATGTTGACCGCGTTTTTGAGCGAACCACGGACCGACGCACGCAGTCGCGCGCGAGGCGATGCGCTGGCGCTGCGGCGTGTGTTCTGCAGTGGCGAGGCCTTGCCGGCTGCCGTGCGCGACCGTTTTCACCAGGTGCTCGACGCTGACTTGCACAATCTGTACGGTCCGACCGAGGCCGCCGTCGATGTGAGCGCGTGGGAGGCTGGGGCGACAGATCGAAGCGTGCCCGTACCCATCGGTTATCCCGTTTGGAATACCGCTCTGTATGTGCTGGACGAGCGCCTGCGTCCCGCACCGGTCGGCGTGGTCGGGCATCTTTACATTGCGGGCCGACAGCTGGCGCAGGGCTACCTGGGTCGTGCCGACCTGACCGACCAGCGCTTCATTGCTGATCCCTTCGGCAAGCCCGGCAGCCGCATGTATGCCACAGGTGACCTGGCGCGCAGGCTGCCCGATGGGGCATTGGTCTTTCTGGGGCGCTCGGATCATCAGATCAAGATCCGGGGGCTGCGCGTCGAACTCGAGGAGATTGAAGCCGTGATGGCGCATGCGCCTGGCGTGGCCCATGTGGCGGTGATCGCACGCGCCGATCAGCCGGGTCAGGACCGCATCGTGGCCTATGTCGTGGCCCATGAGCATGTCAGCGTGACGCGTGACGGGCTGCGCGCGCATGCGGCGCAGCGCTTGCCTGATTACATGGTGCCTGCGGCATTTGTGGTGCTGCCCAGCCTGCCGGTGACGGTCAATGGCAAACTCGATCGCCAGGCCCTGCCTGTGCCGCCCTCTTCAAGTGGTGGCGGACGCGCGCCGGTGACCGGCACCGAGCGGGAGATTGCCGGTTTTTTTGCGCAGGTGTTGCAAACGAGCGAACCCATAGGCGCCGACGATGATTTCTTCGATCTCGGCGGTCATTCCCTGCTGGCTGCACAGCTTGCTGCGCAGGTGCGCGACCGGTGGGCATGCGCATTCAGCCTGGGTGCCATCTTCGAGCATCCGACGGTGTCGCGGCTGGCGCAGCACCTGGATGCGCTGACTACGCTGCCGGCGTCCGATGGCCCGCAAGCCAGTGGGGCAGGTGGGTTTGGCAACGTATTGACCCTGCGCCAGGGGCCGTCCGAGCGTGCGGCGCTGTTCTGCGTGCACCCTGCAGGCGGCTTGTCCTGGTGCTACGGCGCACTTGCCCGCGCCTTGCCCCAACGCACTGTGTATGGGCTGCAGGCGCGCGCGCTGCATCCGCATGCGAGCGATGTTCCCCAGACCGTGGCGGATATGGCGCGCGATTACGTGCAGACCGTGCTGGCGTTGCAACCTCAGGGTCCTTACCATCTGATCGGTTGGTCGGTGGGTGGCATCATCGCGCAGGCGATGGCCGCGGTGTTGCACGAGCTGGGTCATCAGGTGGGCGGTCTGGCGATGCTGGATGCCTACCCCAGTGACAGCTGGCGCGATCAGCCTGCGCCGCCCGAGGATGCGATCTACAAGGCGCTGCTGCACATCGCCGGCTACGATCCTGCCGGGCTGATTGATCTGGCCATGACGCGCGACGGCGTGGTCGATTTTCTGCGGCGCAGCGGTCATCCGTTAGGTGAGCTTCCCGATGACATGATCGACGGCGTGTTTCGTGTCGTGGCGCACAACAACGCCATGGTGCGTACACACCATCACACACCCTATCCGGGCCACCTGATGTACTTTCGGGCGGCACTGGATCACGAGGGCGAGAATCTGTTCCCGCGTCAGTGGTCGCCTTATGTCGCCAGCCTCGATATCCACGATGTGCCTGCCGTGCATGCCCACATGGTGGGTGCCGACGCGACGGCGCTGATTGCCCCTGAACTTGGCGAATATCTCGCACAGCGCGATGTCCTGGATCGCGCTCCCCTAACCGGCAGTAATCATCGTCATGACACGTAAAGCATTCTTCATCGACATCAGCCCACTACGCGACAGCCCGGCATTTCGTTATGCCTATGCGGCACGGGCAGCCACGGTGCTTGTCACCGGCATGTTGCTGGTGGCTGCCAGCCTCCAGCTGTTTCAGTTGACGGGCTCGTCGCTGGCGGTCGCTGCGTTCAATGTGGCCATGGCGGTGCCGATGGTGCTGGCGCTGATGGTGGGCGGTGTGCTGTCAGACCGGCGAGACCGACGCGAATTGATGCTCTGGTCGAGGACGGCTTACGCCGCAGGCGTGGTCATGTTCTTCGTCAATTCGCTGTTTGCCGAGCCTTCCGTGGCGGTGATCTATCTGGCCGGTGTCATCAGCGGGGCGGCGGGTGGCATCAGCGTGCCTGCCATGATGGCCGCCACGCCCGCGCTGGTCGGGCGCGAACGGCTCGCCGCTGCCGCAGCCTTGTCAGGGCTTGCCATGCAGATC
>JBAZPE010000448.1:0-3179 GCA_041648375.1 Burkholderiaceae bacterium
CATTGTCCGTAAACGAAGAAAACGCAGCGGGCGGGCGTGTCGTGACCGCGCCGACCAATGGGGCGGCCGGTATCGTGCCGGCTGTCCTGCACTACTACATGCAATTCAATCCCCGCGCACAACCGCAAGACCCGGCCCGCTTTCTCGTGACGGCCGCAGCGATCGGCATTCTGTGCAAGACGAACGCATCGATCTCGGGCGCCGAGGTCGGTTGTCAGGGCGAAGTGGGCTCGGCCTGTGCAATGGCTGCAGCCGGGCTGGCCGAAGTGATGGGCGGCACGCCGGAACAGGTCGAGAACGCCGCAGAAATCGCGCTGGAACACAACCTGGGTCTGACGTGCGACCCGATCGGCGGGCTGGTGCAGATTCCCTGCATCGAGCGCAACGCCATCGGGGCGGTCAAAGCGGTCAATGCGGCGCAGATGGCACTGCGTCAGGATGGGCAACATATGGTCTCGCTGGACCAGGTCATACAGACCATGCGCGATACCGGACGCGATATGTCGCACAAGTACAAGGAAACGTCGCTGGGCGGCCTGGCCGTGAGTGTAGTCGCCTGCTGACCGACCCGCACAGGCCCGGCATTTGCGTCACAATGCCGCTATGACCGCTACCGCGTCTTCTTCTTCGCCGCAGGCCAACACCCGCCTACGCATCGCCTTTGTTGTCGGCTTTCTTGCGATTGCCGGCGCATTGGCGTTGCTGTGGTCGTTCACGCCCCTGCGGGACGTGGCGTCGGTGGACGCCCTTTCGGCGTGGGCCCAGGAACTGGAGAACATGCGCTCGGCACCGCTGATCGTGCTGGCGGTGTACGTGGTGGGTGGGCTGATCCTGCTGCCGGTCTCCTTGACCATTGCCGTAACCGGACTGGTGTTCGGTGCCTGGCCGGGTCTGCTCTACGCGCTGGTGGGCACCGGGGCAAGTGCGCTGGCCACCTATGGCGTGGGTGCCGCCATTGGCCACACCCGTCTGGCCCGACTGGGCGGCAAACGCATCGACACATTGAGCCGGACGGCGGCTCGCAACGGGTTGCGATCGGTGATTGCGATACGCGTGGTGCCCGTGGCGCCGTTTGCAGTGATCAATGCCATTCTTGGTGCATCGCACGTGTCACTGCGCGATTATCTGCTGGGCACGCTGATCGGCATGTCACCTGGCATTCTTATCAAGGTGCTGTTCGCCGATCAGTTGGCCGAAGCGGCCATGACCTCGGATGAAAACTCGCTTTGGTTGCTTGGCGCAGCGGCGGTCGGCCTGATCGTGGTGGGCATGCTGGTCAAGCGCTACATGCGCCACCGCGCCGAGCATTGATCAACGCTGCGTCCACGACGCGTCGAGCTTGCGCGCGCCACCCAGTGAACTGCCCCCGTCGACAGGCAGAATTGCGCCGGTGACGAAAGAGGCCAGTGGCGAGCTCAGCATCAAGGCAATGTTGGCGATTTCATCCAGACGACCCATTCTCCCCAGCGGTACGGACCGCGCCACCGCGGCCATGGCCTCGTCGGTCGGTGCCATGCGTCGCATGCCCTCGGTATCGGCAATCGGGCCGGGCGTAATGGCATTGACCCGAATGCCATCCGTTCCCCACTCCATGGCCAGCACACGCGTGAGCATGTCCACGCCGGCCTTCGCCGCACAAACGTGGGCTTGCAAAGGGGTGGGATTGACCGCCTGCGGTGCGGAGATGTTGATCACTGAAGCGCCCGGCTTGCGCAGATAGGGGTGGGCATGGCGAAGCACGTTGAAGGTGCCGTTCAGGTCGATGTCGACGACGGTACGAAACGCGTTGGAAGACATGCCCAGCGCCGAGGCCAGGAAGTTGCCCGCCGCCCCGGAGACCAGCACATCGAAATCACCCAATGCAGCGTGCGCACTGGATAGCGCTGCCATGACCGCCTCGGGGTCGCGCACATCGGCAGACCAGCCCTGAGCATCGCCGCCCGAGGCACGAATCCCCGCCACGGCGGCGTCCACGCGTTCCTGGGAGCGGCTGATGATCGCCACACGGGCACCGCGCTGGGCGAATGCCTGCGCGATGCCGAGGTTGATACCGCTGCTGCCTCCCGCAATGAAGGCGGTTTTGCCGGTGAAATCCAGGATGTCGGTCATGCGTGTCTCCGTCAATGATCAATATCTGTGTTGATCGAGCGCCGCATCATGCGCTCGGTTGATGTTTCGCGACGTCTGCGCGATGCGTGGTCGTCGAACCCCTTATTCGCAAGCGTTGGCCTGCTCCTGCAGTTGCCGCCACAGGATTTTTCCGGTTCCGGACTTGGGCAGCGCCGACAGAAAGGTGACCGTGCGTGGCACTTTGTAGGCGGACATGTGCGCGCGCGACCAGGCCTCGATATCGGCCGCATCGACCTGCCCCTGCTGCTCGGGGCGCAGCACGATCAGGGCGTGCACGCTTTCGCCCTTGACGGGATCGGCTACGCCGATGATGCACACCTCGTGCACGGCCGGATGGCCGTAGAGCATGCTCTCGACCTCGGCAGGCCAGACCTTGTAGCCGGAGACGTTGATCATGCGCTTGAGGCGATCGGTCATGAAAAAATAACCGTCTTCATCCACCCGCCCCAGATCGCCCGTGCGCATGTATCGCCTGCCATCGCGCTCGATGAAGGTGTCGAGGTTGGCCTGCTCGTTGTTCCAGTACCCCTGCATGACCTGGGCGCCGGAGGTCATCAGTTCGCCGACCTCACCTGGCTCGAGTTCTTCGAGCGTGGCGGGGTCGATGACGCGGGTGTCCACCCCGAATGTCGGTACCCCGATGCATTGCCGCTTGTTTCGATTCAGCGGGTTGCAGTGCAGGAAAGCCGCCGTTTCCGTCAACCCATACGCTTCGTTGAAAATCACCCCATACCGGTCCGCCAGCATGGTGGCCACGGCCTCGGGCATGGCGGCCCCGCCACCGAACAACAGGGTCAGACTGGAGAGGTCATGCGACTCGATGTCGGGTTGGGCAAAAAAATCGACCACCATGGCGGGCAGGGCGGCCCACACACTGACCCGATGCCGGGCAATCAGTTTGGCGGCGGCCACACGATCCCAGCGCGGCAGCATCACCACGGTGGCACCCAGGAAAATGGGAATATTCATGCCGCTTTGCATGCCCAGCAGATGGAAGAGCGGCGCCACACTCAGGGCGACCGCCTCGCTGGTCAGTCCACGCCACAGGC
>JBAZPE010000449.1:0-3170 GCA_041648375.1 Burkholderiaceae bacterium
CGAAGGATGCGCGGTATCGAGCCAATCGATGAAAAATGGCGCAAACAGACCCAGCTCATTGGGTTCGGGAATCATGAGCTTCCACTTGAGCGTGTCACCGCTGGGGGTCAGTCGTTGCAAATCGTGTACGGGCGCCTCGATGCCCTCTTCGGCATAGGCGCGGGCCAGATCATCGAAGTCGCCCGACTGGCACACCACGATGTATCGGTGAAGCGCGGGCCTGGGAAACTGCTCGACCGCGTCACGAACGGGGCTGCGCACGGTCAGGGCCGGGTCCGGCGCGATCAGCTCGAGATAAACCGGCGACCCGGTGCCCACCAGACAGTTGCGCGTACCCAGGTTGGGATGGCTGCCTCCCGGCTCGGCCGATACACCGGTCAGGCTGGCAAAGTGCTGCGACAGCGCATCCAGGTCCGATCCGCCATACATGAAGTGATCGAGAGGTTTCATTTTTCCGCGTCTACGTAGGGTGGGGGCAAATAACGATCATCACCACCGCTTCCCTCGCGGAGAACAGTCTTGTACGTGACGAAAAAAGTGTCACGCAAAAAGGCCTATTCGAAAAACTATTTCGCTTTGAGGCTGCGCAGTAGTGGATTGTTATCCAATCTCTTTGAAAACATACTACCAGCATCCTTTATTTCTTTAGTATCTTTGCTTATTCCAAAATAACGAAAACCTCGTTTACCCTTATATTCCGGCGCTTGCAGCCTGCTTGCCAGGGCTGGTCGACATTCGCGTATACCCTTACCCGCGCGACATGGCGATTCGAAAATGCAATGATTGATTTTTGTGTGCGCTTAGTTCCCCCCCCATTATCGTCACGGTCTTCAAGATGCCCGACACCACTGCCTGGATCGCCTTTTCTCTTTTGTGTTTCGGGATGGTGCTCACGCCCGGGCCGAATATGATTTATCTGATCTCACGATCAATCTCCCAGGGAACACGCGCGGGCATGATTTCGCTGGCCGGCGTGGCCTTGGGATTCGTGTTCTATATGGTGGCGGCGGCATTGGGCATCAGCGCCATTCTGATGGCCGTGCCCTATGCATACGATGCGCTGCGTTTTGCAGGCGTGATTTATCTGCTTTACCTGGCCTGGCAGGCCCTCAAACCCGGCGCACGGTCGCCTTTCGAAGTCAGGAACCTGCCCAGCCATGGCGTGAAGAAACTGTTCCTGATGGGGTTTCTGACGAATCTGCTGAATCCCAAGATCGCCATCATCTACTTATCCCTGCTGCCTCAGTTCATTAAACCGGAACTGGGCCATGTGCTGGGACAATCGCTGGTGCTGGGCGGCACCCAGGTCGTGATGAGCATCACGGTCAACGGGCTGGTGGCGCTGAGCGCCGGGGCCATCGCCACCACCCTGGCCGGGCGGCCGATGTGGCTGGTGATTCAGCGCTGGATCATGGGCACCGCCCTGTTCGCGCTCGCCGTGCGCATGGCGCTGGACAGCAGGAAGTGACGCGAAGCTCGTAACGCAGGCTTGGACGTAGTGCGCCTGATCAAGCGCACCTGGGACTGAGACGCCCGGCACGCGCCGCCTGCCGCGGGGGCAACTATTCGACCTCACCCAGATAGGCTTCGCGGACTTTCGGATCGTCCAGCAGTCGATCAGCCGGGCCTTCCAATATCAGCTCGCCGGATTCCATCACATAGCCCCGGCTGCTGTTCTCCAGCGCCAGCTTCGCGTTTTGTTCGATGAGCAAGATGGTCACGCCCTCGGCGGCAATCATGCGCACCACTTCGAATACCTTTTCCACCATCAGAGGCGCCAGGCCCATGGACGGCTCATCGAGCAGCAACAGCCGTGGACGGGCAATCATGGCGCGCCCCATGGCCACCATCTGCTGCTCTCCGCCCGAAAGCGTGCCGGCGGTCTGACGCCGACGCTCGGCCAGCCGGGGAAACAGCGTGAAGACGCGATCGGTGTCGCGACGAATCTCGGCGGCATCGCGGCGGGTATAACCGCCCATCGCCAGGTTCTCTTCGATCGTGAGTTGACCGAAGATCCCGCGGCCCTCGGGCACCATCACGAGTCGCTTGCGCACCAGTTCGAACGAGGCGGTGCCCGTAATATCCTGGCCGTCGTAGAAGACCTGCCCGCCCGCCAGCGGAACGAGTCCGCAGATCGCGCGCAAGGTGGTGCTTTTGCCGGCCCCGTTGGCACCGATCAGGCACACCAGCTCACCCTCGGCCACACTCAGATTGATACCGCGCACCGCACGGATGCCGCCATAAGAGACCTGCACATCGCGCAGATCCAGCAAGGGTTGGGTCACGCTCATGCCTGCGCTCCTGGAACGGTTTCAGCCACCTGGGCCGCGCCTGCGCCCAGATATGCCTCGATGACTTTCGGATTTCGCTGAACCTCGGCGGGCCGGCCTTCGGCCAGCACCTTGCCGTATTCCAGCACCAGCAGACGATCACACAGGTTCATCACCAGTTTCATGTCGTGCTCGATCAGCAGGACCGTGGTGCCGTCATTGCGGATTTTCTCGACCAACTGGCGCAGCACGACCGTCTCGGAGGCGTTCATGCCAGCGGCCGGCTCATCCAGGGCCAGCAGCTTGGGATCGGTGGCCAATGCCCGGGCGATTTCCAGACGGCGCTGGTCGCCATAGGGCAAGGACTTGGCCACTTCGTTCGCACGATGCCCGATGCCGACATAGTCCAGCAGTTCATGCGCGCGCGCCTCGATCTGCGCCTCTTCGCGCCGCGTGGCCGCCGTGCGCAGCACGGCACCGATCACGCCGGCACGGGTGCGAATGTGACGACCGATCATGACATTCTCGATCACGCTCAGATTGCCGAACAGGCGGATATTCTGGAAGGTGCGGGCCAGACCGAGGTGAGCGACCTCGTGTGGCTTGCGTCCGGTCAGTGTTTCGCCAGCAAACGTGCACGTGCCCGACTCGGGTATGTAGAGGCTGGTGAGCACGTTGAACAGCGTCGTTTTGCCTGCGCCGTTGGGACCGATCAGGCCATAGATTTCACCGGTCTGAATCTCGAAACCCACGTCCGACAGTGCTTGCAGGCCACCGAAGCGCTTGCTCAGGCCCTGCGCTTTCAAAAGAACGGTCATGACGCCTCTCCCTTGCGTTGCGCCAGTTCACGCTTGCGCACCGCCGACGGCCACAGGCCTGCCGGACGGAACAACATCACCA
>JBAZPE010000450.1:0-3165 GCA_041648375.1 Burkholderiaceae bacterium
TCTGGTGCAGCATGAACTGGATCGGGGCGAGCTGGTTCTCGCCTGCAACCATGCCAACCCGGGACCTGGGCGCTATTTCGTGGCCTATGCCGAACACATGGCCGACACGCCCAAGGTGCGCGCACTCACAGAATGGGTGCTGGAAAAAGTCAGGGCCGGCTTCCTGTCCCGAGATACTGGTGGGGTCGCCTGAGCGCGGGATCAAAAGGCACGATCTGCTGGCCGATTGCTGCCGCCTCGCGCTGCAACGCGGCCACCACCAGCGGCAGGCGTTCGGCGTTCAGTCGTTCCGTGGGCGCGGCAATGCTCAGTGCAGCCACGGTTTGCGCGTTGCGATCGCGGATGGGCACCGACAGCCCCATGGTGCCGGGGAACAGGCCCACCGCGTGATTGTTGACCACATAGCCCAGCGCCAGCGCACGATCGACCTCGACCCGCAGAGAAATCTCGTCGATAAAGTTCAGATGGCTCAGGCGTGGAACGTTGTAGCGCATGATCTCCTCGCGCTCGGCCTGGGGCAGCTCCGCAAGCAACATCACGCCGGCCTGACCCAGACCCAACGGCACCCGCCCGCCGATGTCTCCGGTATGCGAGCGAACTGGAAACACACCGTCGATTCGGTCGACACACACCGCATCGAAATTATGTCGCACCAGCAGAAAGACGGTGTCGTTGAGCATGCCGGCCAGACGCAGCATGGCCGGACGGCAGTACTGCAGCAGCTGCGACGATTGCCCGCCAGCCACCGCCGCCATGCTGAAAAACGACACGCTGAGCTGATAGGACTTGCCCGACCCTACCTGCACCACCAGATCTTCAGCCGCCAATGATTGCAGCACACGATGCGCGGTGGCTGGCGCCAATGATGCGCGGGTGGCAATGTCGGTCAATCGCAGCGGTTCACCCCGTGCGTCGGTCATGACACGCAACACGGCAAACGCCCGTTGCAGCACACCCTGGCCCGAACTTTCCGCACGCGTGTCTTGCGCACTTTCCGTTTTGCTTTGCTTTGGCACCGACGTCACTCCTTCCTATTCCACTTTAGATGCATCCGCCTGGCTATCACGCTATCGCGGCCGGCAAATTGAAATTAACAACATTCGTTTTTGATTCTAATTCTACTCAATGGAATTTTTAAGTAATTTATTCGGATTAATGGAAAACGATAGGTTGACCCGGCCTTTTGCGGACTCGTAGACTTCATCGCATCAGACGGTTGAATGCTGCGACGCAATATCAATCGGCTCTCTTTGGACTGATGCAACACATACCTGGCAAGGTGGACCAACATGTCTTTTCTACGTCTGGAGAACGTCTCCAAGTTCTACGGCGACCTTTGTGTCGTGTCCGATTTCAATCTGAGCGTAGAGAAAGGCGAATTCGTGTCCCTGCTGGGCCCTTCGGGCTGTGGCAAGACCACCACCCTGCAAATGATTGCCGGGTTTGCCGAGGTCACCCAGGGTCGCATCTCGCTTGATGGCCAGGACATCACGACACAGAAGCCGAATCTGCGCGGGCTGGGCATCGTCTTCCAGAGTTATGCGCTGTTTCCACACATGACGGTGCAGGACAATGTCGCCTTCGGTCTGGCCATGCGTCGCGTCAATCGCCGCGAGCGTGACGAGCGCACCCGCGAGGCACTGGCCATGGTCAAACTCGACCAGCACGCCAGCCGATTTCCCCGCGAGCTGTCCGGTGGCCAGCGCCAGCGTGTCGCCCTGGCGCGTGCACTGGTGATTCGTCCGCCCGTGCTGCTGCTGGACGAACCGCTTTCGAATCTGGACGCCAAGCTGCGCGAGGAAATGCAGTTCGAGTTGCGCAACATCCAGCAGAAGGTCGGCACCACGACCATCATGGTCACGCACGACCAATCCGAAGCGCTGTCCATCAGTGATCGTGTCGTGGTCATGGAAGCGGGCCGCGCCACCCAGATTGCCGATCCCTTCAGCATTTACGAGCATCCCGAATCCGAGTTCATTTCGCGCTTCGTCGGCAAGACCAATCTGCTGCCGGGACAAGTCATTCAGGCAGGACACATCGCGCAGGTACGCAGCGGCGAACTGACGTTGGAGGTCGAGGGCGCGGCGTTGTCGCAGGGTGCGGCGGTACAGATCTCGCTGCGCCCGGAGAAATTGCTGCCGGTGGACGCGGGGTCAGGCAAGCTGGCCGGCACCGTGCTCACGCGTTACTTCATGGGCAGCCAGTGGATGTACAACGTGCGCACATCGGTGGGCGAACTGGTGGTGATCTCGCCCAACGACGGTCGCCCGGCCTTGCAGACCGGTGCACAACTGGGACTGGACTGGGCCGATGGCGCCGCCCGCGCCCTGCCCGCTCAGCCTGCGGGGGTGTGACATGTCGACCCCGTCGCAAACCCCTCAGCCCAAGATGCCATCGGACAAGGCTGCGGCCCTGTTCGGGTCCATTCCGCTGTCGCTGCTGTTTCTCACCCTGGTCATCACCCCCCTGGTGCTGACTTTCACCTTATCGTTCAGCCAGTTCGACTACAACACCGGCATCGCGCCAGGCTACACGCTCGAACACTACTGGACCGTGCTCACCGACTCCTATTTCCTGGAGATATTCTGGCGCACGTTCTGGATATCAGCGGTGACCACGCTGATCTGCGTGCTGATCGGCGCGCCCGAGGCGTACATCCTGAACCGCATGCAACGCCCGTGGAAATCCATCATCTTGCTGGTCGTGCTCTCGCCGTTGCTGATCTCGCTGGTGGTGCGCGCCTTCGGCTGGAGTCTGTTGCTCGGCCCCAATGGCATCATCGGCTCGACCACGGCAGCACTGGGATGGGGATCGCTGCTCTACACGCCCACGGCCATCATCATCGGTCTGGTGCACGTGATGCTGCCGTTCATGGTCATTCCGGTCTGGACCTCGTTGCAAAAGCTCGATCCTGCCGTCGAGCATGCCGCCTACTCACTGAAGGCATCGCCATTTCAGACACTGGTGCGCGTGGTCCTGCCGCAGGCCATGCCCGGCATTCTGTCGGGCAGTCTGATCGTGTTCGGCCTGACTGCAAGTTCCTTCGCCATTCCTGCACTGCTGGGCGGCCGTCGCCTGAAGATGGTCGCCACCATTGTCTATGACGAGTTCCTGACCGAACTGAACTGGCCGTTGGGCGCCACCATCGCGATTCTGCTGCTGGTG
>JBAZPE010000451.1:0-3150 GCA_041648375.1 Burkholderiaceae bacterium
CGTTGCCCTGAGCAAGGGTGCGCACCTCGCCGGTGAACGAATCACTGGCCAGTACGGCGGGGTGCCCCGCGTTGGTCCACAGGAGTGCGCCCGTGTTCATGTTCAGCACGAGCAGCACGAAGCTGACGAACATCATCCGTGGATTGGTCTCGGCCAGGCGTTGATTGACCTGTCTGACTATAAGCGCGGGGTCGGTTTCGCCCTGGGCGATCGAGCGCAGCAGGGTGCGCGTGGCGGCCCCATAGAGTGCTGCCGGAATGCCCTGGTCGGCGACCGTGCCGATCACCAGACACAGGCGCCCGTCGGCGAGCAGAAAATAATCGTGCAGATCACTGCCCGCGATCGTGCCGGGCAGGTGACGCACGGTCATATCAACCTGCGCGGCAACCGAGCGATCCAGGGGGACCGGCAGTAGGCCCAATTGAATCGCGCGGCCGATATTGCGCTCGGCTTCCAGTTTTTCGCGTGCGGCTTTTTCGGTGACGAGTTCGGCCGCATTCATTCGCAGACGCTGATCCATCAGCATGAACGAGCGCGCCAGTCGGCCCACTTCATCACGGTGGGCATCGGGCAGGGCCGTGATGTGATCGGGCACTGGCGGCGCGATTTTCAGGTCGTGCCGGGACAGATAGAGGGAATAGCGTGTCAATTGATCCAGCGGGCGAACGATGCGCACGGCGATCATCCACGTGGCAAGCAGTGCGAGCAGTAGTGTGATCAGAAAGATCAGTGCCTGCCGATGGATGAGGGCGTCGGCAGGCGCGGTGAAATCGCTTTCCGGCACAGCAGCCACCAGCGTCCAGCCCAGGGGTTTGAAGCGTGAGCTTTCGATGTGCCAGGCGCCCTCGGCGGTCTGCATGACGGAACTGGGAGGCAGTGCGGCAGGGTCCTGGTCATTGAGCATCTGGCGCAGTGTTGCGCCTGATCGTCGGTCCATCGCATCGAGCAGAGACTGTTGCGCCGCTGGTGGCGCGACGACCATGCTGCCATCCTCGGTGGCGATAAACAGAAAGCCGGATCGGGCCAGTGTGAGCTTGGACAGGGCCTCGCGCATGGCGTCTTTCATTTGATCGCGCTGCAGGTCTACCTGTGCCACCACGTCGCGCACATCATCGGACACTACGACGACCCAGTCCCAGGCGCGGAAATAGCCGAAATAGGCGTAGCGTGTTTCCACGACCGAGGCGCCAGTCGGCCAGCGGTAGATGGCAAACCCGTGGCCTGTGTTGCGACTGTCTTCGTACATCGCTCGGGCCAGCGGGCGGCCCTTGAAATCCTCGACCTGGGTGATGTCGCGGCCAATATCGTCCTTCCGACCACTGGCAATGACACGCCCGTTGTTGTCATAGGCAAAGGCAAAGCGCTGCTCGCCCAGCCGCAAGCCGCTGATCCAATCCCGTGCCATGATCTGCGCGGTCTCATTGCTGATGACGCCGCTGGTGGCCAGTTGGGAATAGCTGTCCAGGACCGCGCCCAGGGTCGTGCCGGTTTCCATGAGCTGCCGTCGGCCGCTACGCACGGTGGTGATCTTGTCGGACAACAGCGCCGCCCAGCGGGCCTGTATGTCGCGCTCGACCAGGTTCATGACGTTGCTTACGGCATGCTGCTCATTGGCCGAGACCGTGCGTGTCACGTCGTTCTGGCTGACCAGCATGACGACAGCGGCCACCCCGCCGAGGATGGTCAGGACCAGGAAGAAGATTTTGCCCCGGAGGGAGCGCAGGATGAGAGAGAGTTTCACACGGCGTTGATCGGAATCAGAGGCACGCGCCGCGTCAGGCCAGTGAACAGGTCCGCCGCGATGGTGCCGATGGCCGAGGCTACCGTCTCGACGGGAAGCTCGGGAGTGCCCCACAAGGTTACCCGATGTCCGATGTTCGCTTCAGGCAATCCGGTCAGGTCGATGGTCATCAGGTCCATGGTGACCGTGCCCAGCGTGCGGGTCAGGCGGGTGCCGACCTGCACGGGTGTTCCTGGCGGTGCGTGACGTGGATAGCCATCGCCATAGCCGCAACTCACAATGCCCACGCGCGTGGGTGCGGCCGCCGTGAAGCTGGCGTTATAGCCCATGCTCTCGCCGCGGACCAGATCGCGCACGCCGATAATGCGCGCGTGCAGCGACATGGCGGGCTTGAAGCCCAGCTCGCGGGCCGAACGATGCGCCAGCGGGCTGGCACCGAACAGGGCTAGCCCGGGGCGGATCCAGTCGTCCCGGGCGGCGTGCTCGGCGTGGCGCAGCACCGTGGCCGAGTTGCTGGTCGAGCACGGGCCGGGCAAGGCGCTCACCACAGCTTTGAAGCGGGCATCGGCCGCAGCGATACCGTGATCGCGTTCGGCGCTGGCGTGATGGTGCAGGTGGCCCACACCGGCGATGCGCCGTGCCGCTGCCAGCCCCGCACAGCGTGCGTAGGCCTCGCGGTAAGCCCTATCGTCGAACCCGGTCAGCCCGATGTCGCCACGAAACCGCAGCCATATGAACAGATCGGGCTGCGCAATCGGGCTCGCGGCCAGCCAGTCGATCTGGGCGGCGTGCGTAATCACGAGATGCAGAGCAGGCAGATCGAGCATGCCCACTTCGCTTTCGTCCCCCAATCCACCGAGCACGACGATAGTTTTGCGCCAGCCGGCCATACGGCAGTCGTAGGCGTCCGAGAGCTGCATGACGGCCAGTGCACAGGCGTCATTCAGGCCTGGCAGGACGTTTCTCAGGCCATGGCCGTAGGCGTCGGATTTGACCGTGGCGCAGAAGCGGGGAGTGTGTCCTTGGCGCAACAGGCCGGTTCGCAAGGTGCTGATATTCGATGCAACGCAGCCGGGATAAATGTTGGCGTGCACACGATGTGGTGCGTGTGTGGATACCGGTAAGGCAGCAGTCACAGCAGCACCCTATCCAGGCCGACAGCACGCGGACGAGGCGGAAAAAACAATCGCATTGGATCTCCGAAATCCCACAGACGCTCACCGTGCACGACCATTTGTGTGCATGCGTAGCATTTTACGTGGAATTTGCGATTATTTAGCGCGGGCCGCGTCGAAAAATATTAGGCGTATGATTTTGAATCGAGGAAGACTGCAGGGTTTATGTCGGATGTGCGTTTTGCCGTGCTCAACACCAGGAAAGTGTGATGACGCTGGTCATTGAGAAAATTG
>JBAZPE010000452.1:0-3145 GCA_041648375.1 Burkholderiaceae bacterium
ACCTGGGCGCTGACCAGGCTGGCGCTACCCAGCATGCTTGCACCGAATACGACGGCCAACGCACGTGCACGAACTGTGTTCATCGCTGTCTCCTCTCGCCCCGCAAGGGGCTATGTTTTTATGAGTAGTCGCTGGCCATCGAACGCAGTCGCAGGATGGTCTACGCCTAGCACATTGTGCGCACACTGAGCTTGCAAGAGAAGACGGCGGGGCGTGCATCAGACGATAATCTTTTTATCGTGCGACGCAGCCTCACCAAATTTCGGTACTGCCCGTGGCGATCGCCCACATACAGTGGGCAGCGGGCGACATCGGATCGAGTCTGGCCGCTATTGGATCTCGACAGGCTTCAGGACAGTCTTCCCTTGCTGCTGCTGGATTTCGAACACCATGACCGAGCACTGGGCCCCTGTCTTGTAGGAGCCCACTTCATAGTCTTTGCCGGCTTGCGGTACGAAGCTCACGACCTGGCTTTGGCAACTTCCCTGCTTGTGTATTGTTGTGATGCCAGCGCCTGGATTAGGGGTGACATTGGTCAGCCCGATGAAGGCATTCTTGACCTGCACTTGCCGGCCTGCCGGAATCACGAATTCGCGATAGAACACCTTAGACAGTATTCCCCTACCTTGCTGAAGGTTCTCCGTGTTTTGAGTGTCGCTGATTCCGATGCTTTCGCTTTTCACCGTTCCCAGCAAGGAACCGAAGGCATCGCCTGCACCGCCGCCCACGTTGACCTCGACAGTCTTACCCGGTGACACCTCAACCGTCATGATGGCGGGCTTGCCGTTCTGGCCAAACAAACGGATGCGAGCCGAATCGGACGGATCGTAGTGTTGACTGGTGGCCGGCAGCTGCGTCGTTGCGCATGCTGACAACATCAGTGCCAGTGTTGTGACGATCAGAATTTTCACTTTCATGATGCTTATCCGATTCTCTATAAAGGGAGTAGCGAAGATTGTGCCGCAATGGGCGAGCCTGCGGCAACAGATGCGGCTCAGCTGATTTCTCGCGCGTACCAAACGACGCCAGACCACGTGCCGGGTGGGGCCGCCATGCGGATAGGTCAACGATGTTGATTAGAATGGCCGGGCAAGTATCAACGTTTTCTGCTGGGTCCCCATCCTCTTCTCGCCCGACACCACTCTTCAATGCTGACCGACCGACTCAAGAATGCTGAACAGAATCAAGCCCTGCTGCGATTGATCGTTGCGGCGGTTGCCGGGACATACATCCTGGTCACCGCAATGTTCAGCACGATGCCCCGGGACAACTCGCTGATGCTGGCGAGTTTCATCGCGGGTTTCATGCTCGTTTCAGCGGGACTTTTGCTACACGTGATCCGCCGTCCGGGCGTGTTTCCCTGGCGGCGAATCTTGGGCATGGCGTTCGATTATGGGGGCATCAGCTTCACGATGATCTTGGGTGGCGAGCATCTGCTGCCGATTTACGTGGTTCTGCTGTGGGTGACAGTGGGCAACGGCATGCGCTATGGTTCCCGCTATCTGGCGGTGTCGACCACGTTGGGGCTGAGCGCACTGGCCACGATCTTCTACTACACCCCGTATTGGCATGCTCACCCGTACGTGATCGTCACGGTCGTTCTCACGACGGTGATCGTGCCGGCCTATGCGCAGGTGTTGCTCAGTCAGACGCGCAAGGCCTACGAAAAGGCCGATGCGGCGAATCTGGCGCGATCGCGTTTTCTCGCGCAAGCGAGCCACGATCTGCGCCAGCCGATTCATTCGATCAGTCTGTTTACCGCGTGCTTGCGTGATGCCAATCTCGGCGACGAAGCGCGTCGTATGGTGGACAACATCGACAAGTCCGTGCACAGCCTTTCACAGTTGTTCCGCTCGATTCTTGACAGCTATACCCTGGACAATGGCCGCGTGGTGCCGCGCAGTGAAGTGGTACAGATCAAGTCGCTCATTGACGCCATGGCGCTGCAGAATTCGGAAGTGGCGCGGTGGGCGGGCGTCACGCTCAGGGTGCGCGCCAGCCGGCATCAGGTGCGGGTGGATCCCAATTTCTTGAACACCATGCTGCAGAATCTCGTGTCAAACGCGATCAAGTATGGTGCAGGCGGCTCGGTATTGATTGGATGTCGGGTGCGCAACGGGACGCTGTCGATCGAGGTGCATGATCAGGGGCGAGGGATTTCGAACCAGCATCTGCCACACGTCTTCGACGAGTTCTATCGCGTGCGCCAGGTGCGTGATAAGGATATCGAGGGCGTCGGCCTGGGGCTGTCGATCGTGCAGCGCATCGGCGCGCTGATGGGGCTGCAGGTGCGTCTTGCTTCGCGACCGGGGGTGGGCACTGTGGCGTGTATCGACGGGATCACCATTGAAACCGGGCAGCCGCAGCCCAAGGTTGCAGCCCCGGCAAGCTCGGGCAGACCGCTCTCGGGGCTACGGGTGTTGCTGATCGAGGACGACCGCAATGTGTTGCTTGCCACGGCGACGCTTCTGCAGAAGTGGGGGTGTCAGGTCCAGACGGCCACAACCATCCCCGACGGTGATGTGCAGTGCGATCTGGTGATCAGCGATTTCGACCTGAATACGGAAGCGTCCGGCGCCGACTGCATCGCCTATATGCGTCAGCTAAGTGGTAGCAACATCCCCGCAATGCTCATCACGGGGCACGATAAGCAGCGCGTGGAGGACGCGGTGGGTGATCCCACCATTCCCGTGCTGTCCAAACCCGTTCGTCCGGCGGAGCTGCGCTCCATGCTGACGGCCCTCAAGGCCGGGATCCTGTCTCACGCGCAGCCGGGGTGATGCCCGCCTGCGCACCAAAGGCGGCCGCCCCAGCGCGCGTGCGCACGTTCAGGGCACGTAGCAGCGCCGAGACGTGAATGCGCACCGTGAAGGGGGAGAGATCCAATTCACGCGCGATGCCCTTGTTCGATTCGCCTTCGACGATCAGGCGCAGCACATCGTGCTGACGGGGCGTGAGTTGCGCCAGTATCCGATCGGTGTCGGCCTGCACGTGCAGGCCCGAGCGGTTGTACTTGACCACGAACTCGCCATTGCGGATGTCCTGTAGTGCTTGCGCCATGTCATCGGGTGGTACGGCCTTGCCGATGAAGCCGTCGGCACCTGCAGCCATCACCTCATTGATCTGACGCTCGTCATCCACCATC
>JBAZPE010000453.1:0-3144 GCA_041648375.1 Burkholderiaceae bacterium
ACGCGTTGGCGCGGCCATCAACTGCGCTGTACTGGCACATAGGGGGCACGGCGATACGATTGCGCAGGGAAACGTCTTTCAGTTGAAACGGTTGGAACAGGGCTGACATGATGACCTTTCTAGAGATTTCAATGAGGGAATCCGGCCGGCGAGCGCGTCGCAGCGGCCTGGCCGCAGCAGCGGACCACCTTGAACGCCAAGACGACGCGTGCCTGCAGCCAATTCGTTATTTCGTAAATATTCGAACAATGGAATTAGTATAATCCTAAGCGTATGATTCTGCCTATGCGCCCTTTCAAACACCCGCAAGTCGACGAACTCTCCCTCGAACGTGTCCTCTATGCGTTGAGCGACTCCATACGCCTGGAAATCGTGCGTCATCTGGCGCGGGTTCAGGCCGCTTCCTGTGGCGAACTCGATGGCGGGCGTCCCAAATCCACGGTGTCTCATCACTTCAAAGTGCTGCGCGATGCGGGGCTGGTACACACCGAGAACAGCGGAACCATACACATGAACACCCTGCGACGTGCCGACATCGACGCCCGTTTTCCCGGCCTTCTGACGGCCATTCTGTCGCAACCTGCGCAGTGAAGCGCCTGCGGCTTGCGGCGGTGTGGCTCGGCCTGTGCGCGGCAGCGTCGAGCGTGGGCGCAGCCGCACCGACACCTCCCCTGCCCCCGATCGCCAAGACGGACTACGATCCCTTCGGCACGCGGCTGCCTCGAGGGCTGGATGCCGCTACCCTCATCAGCCTGCTCATGCCCATGGGCGATCCCAGTCGGGTCTCGCTTGCAGGTGCACGCAGCTGGCCGCGCATGCCCGATGCCTATGTCGCCATCGTGTGCGAACGTGCCGCACATATCGAACCGAGTGTCGCGCCCACCTGTGAACAGGAGCGGTCACGAGACGGTGTGATGGGCGCCCCCCGGGTGTATGTCGGCATCATTGAGAAAAAAGCGGGCGAACCGCCACGTCTGATTGCAGCGTCCGGCGCCATTGATCGCCCGGTGAACTGGGCGCGCACCACCCTCATCGGTTCACCCGACACGCCGACCGATCCCGGCACGGACAACGACGTTCCCCAAAGCTGGATGGGCTTCGATCTTGCACCCTACGCCATTCAGGACGGCCGCTACGCCTTCGGCCTTCGCGGCACGTGGAACGAGTGGTATTCGGGCGGGGGTGCGACCTGGGAGGCACTGTACCTGTTCAGCGTAGAGGGCGATCGCCTGGCGACCATCCTGGCCGAACCCATGTTTTCCTACGTGAACATCGGTGGCGACTGGAACAAGGATGGAACCCGCAACCACGATATCGACGAACATAAACTCATTCTGCAGATGTCGTCGCGCAAGACGTCAGGCTACTACGATGTGCTGCTCAAGGGCGGTGAAGCCACGCGCACTTTGAAATGGTCTGCACGCGAGGCTGCTTACGTCGATGACGTGCGGCCCTGAGGCGATTGCCCTTGAGGCGGACACAACGCGCACGACAACAATGATATCGTCGCGCTTCATCAACCGGAGACCCGAATTGTCGATTTCGATCCGCCCTGCCACGCGTGAGGACGCCGCCCTCATTCTGCATTTCATTACCGAACTGGCCGTCTTCGAGCGCGCCGCGCACGAAGTGCTTGCAACGGAGGAGAGCTTGCAGCGCACGCTGCTCGCAGAAGGCAGTGTCTCGCGCGCCCTGATCTGCGAAGTGGACGGTCGGCCCGCCGGTTTTGCCGTTTATTTTTTCAGCTATTCGACCTGGTTGGCCAAGAATGGGCTTTACCTGGAAGACATCTACGTCTCACCCGAATGTCGAGGACAAGGTGCTGGGCTCGCCCTTCTGCGGCACCTGGCGGCAATCGCCGTGGCCGCCGACTGCGGACGTTTCGAATGGAGCGTGCTGGACTGGAACGAGCCCGCTATTGCGTTCTATCGTGCCGCTGGCGCAGCACCGCAGAATGAGTGGATTCGTTATCGAATGGACGGCGAGGCATTGCAGACATTCGCGCAGGGCGACAACGAGCCCCTGCGCGCACCCTGACAACCGGAGCACGACCAAGGATTTCGACGTTTGGCCGCGGCGTGTCAGCCGCCCGGCGACGTCGCGGTCATTGACTGCGACGCCAGCGCCACCACGGGTGGCGCCGCGATCGCACGCAGTTACTTCGGCGCGGCGACCAGGGTGCTGAAATCGGCATCCAATCGCTGAAGCGAAGCATCTATATGACTGCGACGCGCCTTGATCCAGTCGTTCTGTGCGGTCAGGCGCGTATTGGCCAGTGCCAGCATACGCGTCATCTCGGCGGGTTGAGGCCCGCCCGAGGACGCACGATGCTTGATGATGGCGACGGGGTCCAGTGCGGCCCGGAAGGCCTGCTCGGTCATCGGCAACTCACCTGCATACGGCGACCCTTTCACGGTCTCGGCATAAATGCGCTTCGCCTGATCGTAAGGGAAGTCCAGCGGCTTGATGTCCTTTTGCTTGGCATAATCCACGATCGACGAGGCGAAGTGATGGCCGACACGGAACGGCAGCTTGTGCTCACGCATCAGGATATCGGCCAGCTCCTGCGATGCCGTCCAGTCACTGTTGAGTTCTTCGAGCGCGCGCTCGGGATTGAGCACCAGGGCACCCAGCACGGTATCCCAGCTTTTCAGTGCCTTGATGGCGCTGTTCACCATGGCCTTGTTGTCTTTCACATCTTTGGGGTCGCTCATCCCGGGTGTGATGTTGTGTGCCTGAATGACCACGCCATTGGCCAGCGACAACGCCGTTGACGACTCGCTGCGCGTGCGGATCAGCAGGCCGGGATTGCGTTTTTGCGGCATGGCGCTGGACACATAGGTGTTGCTGCCGCCTTCCTGCAACAGAATCCACGGGCGCGGCTGGGCGTATTGCGTCATCACGTCCTGAATGAAGCTGCCGGTGTGCAGCGCGATACTGGTGACGATCGCACTGACTTCCACAGGCTCATCGACCGACGATATCTGCGAGGCGTCGTAGGCGTTGTCCACGATGGCAGAAAAGCCCAGATAATCGGCCATGCGCTTGCGGTTCAATGGCCAACTGGTGCCGTTGAGCACCGTGGTGCCCATGGACGAGCGGTCCACGCGTGCATAGGCCTCGCGAATGCGCTGCGCGTCGCGC
>JBAZPE010000454.1:0-3141 GCA_041648375.1 Burkholderiaceae bacterium
ACCCCCATGCGTGCGCGGCGCATGCGCAAACACCTCATACAGACCGAGCTGCTGCACGAACTGGGGGGAGAGCCGATCGCCCCAATCGTTGAAGTCACCCGCAATCAGCACGGGACAGCCCTCGGGCACCAGGCGGCCGATGCGCTCGATCAGGGCCTCGGTCTGACGCTTGCGGCTGCCGGCGAACAACCCCAGGTGCACGACGAAGCAATGCACCTGATGTTCACCGATATCGACCTGGGCATGCAGCAGTCCGCGCTGCTCCATCTTATGGTCGGAGATGTCCTGATTTTCGTAGCTGGCAATGTTGAAGCGCGACAGCAGGGCGTTGCCGTGATCGGTCCTGTCACGAATCGCGTTACGCCCATAGGCCACGTTCATATGCAGCGCCGCGCCCAGGGATTCATGTTGCGAATCAAACCGAGACGCCTGTTCGTTGCGCCCTTGCACTTCCTGCAGAAAGACCAGGTCAGGACGCAAGCCATACAACCCCAGGCGCAAGGCGCGCAGGGACTCACGGCTCATCAACGCCGAACGGCCTTTGTGGATGTTGTAGCTGACGACTCGAATAACAGACATGGGCGGGCAAGAGAAGTGACCTGCCGCACAAGGGATGGTGCACGAGCGCGCACCATGTTGGCGACGCAGCCCCACCGGGGCTGCGCAACCAGCTTACTTCATTTCACTTCAACAGAACGCAAGCGAATGTGTAGCTCGCGCAGCTGCTTTTCATCCACGCTGGAAGGCGCTTGCGTCAGCAGGCACTGGGCGCGTTGGGTCTTGGGGAACGCAATCACGTCGCGGATGGAGTCGGCACCGGTCATCATGGTGCAGATGCGATCCAGGCCGAAGGCGATACCGCCATGGGGCGGCGCGCCGTACTGCAGCGCATCGAGCAGAAACCCGAATTTTTCCTGGGCTTCTTCGGCATCGATCTTCAGTGCACGGAACACCTTGCTCTGCACTTCTTCGCGGTGGATACGCACCGAGCCGCCGCCGATTTCCCAGCCGTTGAGGACCATGTCATAGGCCTTGGCCAGTGCACGGGCGGGGTCAGTGGTGAGCAGATCCTCATGCCCGTCTTTCGGGCTGGTGAATGGATGATGCGCAGCGGTGTAGCGATTGGCTTCTTCGTCGTATTCGAACATCGGGAAGTCCACCACCCACAGCGGCTTCCAGCCCGCCTCGAACAGGCCCTGCTTCTTGCCGAAGGGGCTGTGACCGATCTTCACGCGCAACGCGCCGATGGCGTCGTTGACGACCTTCGCCTTGTCGGCACCAAAGAAGATGATGTCGCCGCTTTGCGCACCCGTGCGCGCCAGCAATTCGGTCAGTGCCGCATCGTGGATGTTCTTGACGATGGGCGACTGCAGACCTTCCCGACCCTTGTCGATCTCGTTGACCTTGATGTAAGCCAGACCCTTGGCCCCGTAGATGCCGACAAACTGGGTGTAGGCGTCGATCTCGCTGCGCGGCATTTCGGCACCACCGGGCACACGCAAGGCCACCACACGGCTGCCTGCCGTGGTGGCTGCGCTGGCGAACACCTTGAAATCCACGTCGGCCATGACGTCGGTCACGTCGGCGAATTCGAGCTTTACGCGCAGATCGGGCTTGTCCGAACCATAACGCTGCATGGCCTCGGTCCAGCTCATCGAGGGAAAGGGATCTGCCAGCTCAACACCCTGGGTGACCTTGAACACGTGACGGATCATGTCCTCGAAAATCGCACGGATTTCGGTTTCGGACAGGAACGACGTTTCGCAATCGATCTGGGTGAATTCGGGCTGACGGTCGGCACGCAGATCTTCGTCGCGGAAGCATTTGGTGATCTGGTAGTAGCGGTCGAAACCGGAGACCATCAGCATCTGCTTGAACAACTGGGGCGACTGCGGCAGCGCAAAGAAGTGGCCGGCATTCACACGCGAAGGCACGAGGTAATCGCGCGCGCCTTCGGGCGTGCTCTTGGTGAGCATCGGCGTTTCGATATCGATGAACCCCAGATTGTCGAGGAACTTGCGCACCTCGATGGAGACGCGATAACGCAGCATCAGATTCTGCTGCATCTGCGGACGACGCAGGTCCAGCACGCGATGGGTCAGGCGCGTGGTCTCGGACAGATTGTCGTCGTCGAGCTGGAAGGGCGGGGTGACCGACGCATTCAGAATCTCGAGTTCGCGACACAGCACCTCGATCTCGCCCGAGGCCAGATCGGCGTTGGCCGTACCTTCGGGGCGCAGGCGCACCTCGCCCGTGATGCGCACGCAGAACTCGTTGCGCAGCGATTCGGCGATCTTGAAGGACTCGGCGTTGTCGGGATCAAAAACGATTTGCGCCAGGCCAGCACGGTCGCGCAGGTCGATGAAGACCACGCCGCCATGATCGCGGCGGCGGTTGACCCATCCGAAGAGGGTCACGGTTTGGCCGAGATGGGTGCGGCAGACTTCACCGGTGTAGCAAGTACGCATGCAGGCTGACTCCGTTTGGATGCGTTGAATGAAATGCCGGCCGCGTGGCCGGAGGCTCAGGCCGAAGGGGCCGAGCCCGATGTGGGTTTGGCAGCAGCGGGCTGTGCAGGTGCCGCTGCAGGCGTCGCAGCGCCGCTAGCCGATGAGCCGGACGAGGTGCCCGAACCGGATTCACCGCCGGCGGCCGGGCTGCCCGATGTGGCCGAGGCAGTCGTACTGCCGGATTCCGCTGACTTCGCAGGTGCCGTTGCCGCAGACGGCGCACCGTTATTGCGGAAATCAGTGACGTACCAGCCCGAGCCCTTGAGCTGGAAACCCGCCGCGGTGACTTGCTTGGAAAACGTATCCTGACCGCATTCCGGGCAAACGGTCAGCGGGGGATCGGATAATTTCTGCAGTGTGTCTTTGGCAAAACCACAGGCGCTGCATTTGTAGGCGTAGATAGGCACGGTCGGCCACGCAAAAATCGAGGGAAGTCGATGATTTTAGCGGGTTTTATGGGGTTATGGCGCGACGCATGCACGGTTTTGCGTCAGACGGGCAACAGGAACATGAATGCAGCCACCAGCGTGGGGCCCAGCGCGCAAATGAATAAACGGCCCGCGGGAATGGATTCATCAGGAAAACGGCCCTTCAAAATCGCGAACGCCGCCGGATTGGGCGCATTGGCGAT
>JBAZPE010000455.1:0-3141 GCA_041648375.1 Burkholderiaceae bacterium
CGTCTTCGGGTGCGCACTCCAACGGTTACTCGCTGATCCGCAAGATCATCGAGCGTGCCGGCGCACGGCCGGATCAGGACTTCCAAGGTCGTCCGTTGGTCGAGACCGTCATGGCGCCCACGCGCATCTACGTCAAGCAATTGCTTGCTGCCATCAAAACGCACGGTGCAGCCATCAAGGGCATGGCGCACATCACCGGTGGCGGCCTGACTGAAAACGTGCCGCGCATTCTGCAGCCGAATCTGGCCGCGACATTGCATCGTGACGCCTGGGCCTTGCCCGACCTGTTCACCTGGTTGCAGAAAGAGGGCGGTGTCGAAGACGCTGAAATGCACCGCGTCTTCAATTGCGGCATCGGCATGGTGGTGATCGTTTCGGCCAGCGATGCCGACGCCGTCACCGCAACGCTGGTGGCGCAAGGCGAAACCGTGTCGCGCATCGGTGTGATCGAGCCTCGCGCGCACGAGGCCGCGCAAACGGTCGTGGTCTGATCGGTTCAGCCGAACACCCTGGCGCACACTTCCACCACCCGCTCGGCTGCATCGTCTTTCAGGCAATCGATGATCTGCCGCTCGGGTTGGCTGCGTAGCCAGGTCAGTTGCCGCTTGGCGAGTTGACGCGTAGCTGCCACCGCCTGCTCGCGCGCGGTATCCAGATCGATCTCACCGGCCAGATGCGCCCACATCTGCCGGTAGCCCACGCATCGTATCGCAGGCAGCCCAGGGTGCAGATCCGTGCGCGTGCGCAGCCCGGCGACTTCCCCAAGCAACCCGCGATCCATCATGGCGTCGAAACGATGCGCGATGCGCGCATGCAGCGCCAGTCGATCAGCGGGCTCCAGACTGATGGTCAGCCAGGATTCCTGCGTCGTTGGCGCGTGGCTGGCGCAGCCTGTTCGCTCGATCTGTCCGGCACCGTCTTGCCCTGATTCGTTTGCGCTTGCGCCTGACTCGGCAGCGGCCTCTGCCCTTGCATCGCGGGATCCTGGGCGGGCAGGTGAGCCTGGGCGCTGGACGTGAGCGATAGGGTGGAAGCCTTCTTGGGCAACGGATGCTGCGCCATCATCTCGCGCCTGACTGCTGCCCGGCGCAGCACGGCGCGCCGGATGCCCGCCCGACGAAGAGAGGCCCGCCGCAGGTCCGCCTGGTGAATCTGAATCCTGCGTAGCATCGTCACTCTTTTCCTTGCGATTACGGGACAGCAACGCCGACATCGGTCGTCCGCTGAGCATGCATATTTCAAGCGCGCGCTGAATGCGTTGACTGTCCCCCGGCGCCAGCCTTGCGGCGGTGACCGGATCCAGTAGCGCGAGCTCGGCGTGCAGGGCGGGCCAGCCCTGCCGGGCCGCGCGTGCCGTCAGCATTTCGCGCAGCGCGGGATCAGCCTGGGGCAGATCGTCCAATCCATCTCGCAGCGCCTTGAAGTACAGCATGGTACCCCCTGCGAGCACCGGTATCCGATCGCGTTGCCGGATCTGCGCGATCAGGGTGTGGGTGTCGGCCACGAACTCGGCGGCCGAATAGGATTGCGCCGGGTCGCGAATATCGAGCAGGTGCTGGGGTGTGATCGCCTGCTCGGCCAGTGTGGGCTTGGCCGTGCCGATATCCATGCCGCGATAGATCGTGGCCGAATCGACGTTGATGATCTCGATGGGCCAGCGACTGGCCAGGGCGAGCATGGCCGCACTTTTGCCGGCGGCGGTGGGGCCGGCCAGGCAGACGATGGGTGGCGGGGCGACTCGCTGCATCATTGGCCGCGTAGAAACAGCTTGTCCAGATCGGCCATGCTCCATTGCACCCAGGTGGGGCGCCCATGATTGCACTGATCGGCACGCTCGGTCTGTTCCATCTGGCGCAGCAGGCCGTTCATTTCGTCCAGGCTCAGGCGTCGATTGGCGCGCACGGATCCATGGCAAGCCATGGTGGACAACAAATGGTTTCTCGCCTCGGTCAGCAGGCCCGACACTCCTACCGTAGCCAGATCACGCAGGGTTTCGCGCGCCAGCGTTTCGACATCGCCTCGGGCCAGGACGACAGGCACGCTGCGCACGGCAATGGCGTGCGGACCGGCTGGTCGCATGTCGAATCCCAGCATGTCCAGGGTCTCGGCGTATTCCTCGACGACGGCCAGATCCTTCGCCTGGACATTGAACACAACAGGGACAAGCAGCGTCTGGCGGGGCATGTCACGCGCGTCGAAATCCTGCTTGAGCTGTTCATACACCACGCGCTCGTGCGCCGCGTGCATGTCCACCATCACCAGGCCACGCGCGTTCTGGGCCAGGATGTAGACGCCGTGTACCTGGGCCAGCGCCATGCCCAGGGGCTGTTCAAGGTCATGAGCGGTCGATGCGTGGCCGGCTGCTTGCCGATCGTAGGATGCCTGGGCCTCGCTCAGGCGGGGTTGATCGGCCCGGGCCGCGCGTGCATGGTCGTCGGAGCCTGGCGTGGCAACGGTGTCGCTTGCCGAGGGGGCGGCGTCCAGCGGGCGATACAGGCTGCGCCAATCCAGCTGAGGACGGCCAGACGGGGGCACCTGCAGGCGCATGGGCATCTGATGTGATGGCGCACGCAGGGCAGGGCCGTCCGTATGGCGCCCCATGCCGGGTGTTGCCGTCGGGGACGAAGGCGAAGCACCCGATCCCTGTGACGCAGCAAGCGAGACATCGAGCGCGTCGGAAAGCGGAGAAGCCATGTCACCCTGAGCCACGTCAGGCGCTGTGACGGCAGGCGGACCTGCCTCGTCAACCTGTCCTCCCATGCGGGCCAATGTCTGCGACACCGCCTGCGACACGTATCGATGCACGGCACCACCGTCACGAAAGCGCACTTCGCTTTTCGCGGGATGCACGTTCACATCCACGGCACCCGGATCGATGTCCAGGAACAGCACATAGGCCGGTTGGCGGTCGCCGTGCAGCACATCGGCATAGGCGCTTTTCAGGGCGTGGCTCACACTGCGATCACGAACGAAACGCCCGTTGACGTATAAGTACTGCCGGTCGGCACGCGCCCGTGCGGCCGTGGGGCGGGTGATCATGCCCGACAGGGCGATCAGCGGGCCGGGCGCGCTCAGCGGCAGGCCCTGTTCGGCGAACTCGCCGCCCAGTACATCGCGTATGCGCTGAATGGGGTCGGTCGG
>JBAZPE010000456.1:0-3136 GCA_041648375.1 Burkholderiaceae bacterium
TATGAGGCGACCGTTCGGCTGGCGGGTGGCGTGATCGAGATCAAGGTCCACCGCGTCGAGCATCGCTTACCGGGTGCAGTGCTTGACGGCGTGGAACTGGACGCCAAGGTGGCGGCGGCTGCGCCGTTGGACGGTCGCGATCACACCTTGGAGATTTATCTCCAGCCCGCTGCGCATCGCACTCAGGCGTGATGGCCCGATGCGCAGGACGTGTCGGCAGCCGCCGTCCGACTCTGTGCGTTGGCGATGCGCACGATGCAGGCGATCTGGTGGGCAATGGGCGCGGGCATGGGCGTTTCTGCCGCGAGCACCGCCCGGATGTAGTGCGCCGTCGTCGCTGCGCTGGTGTCGGTGCCCGCTGCGGACGGCGCGCGCGAGGCGTCACCCGCAGCCAGTACTTCCTCGCGCAGCCCATCGTGAAACCAGGTCGCCGCACGTGCCAGACCGGTATCGGCCACCGCTTCGCCCTCGGTGCCACGCCCCATCAGCACACCGGGACCCGGCGCATGCGCTGGATCGGAGAAGTAATCGGCCAACACGTCGAAATACGCCTCGTGGGTGTAGTTCACCAGGCGCAGTGATGGGCGGGTGAAAGGCTCGACCAGCTTGGCGATCGTGTGGGCTGAATTCCGCACGCCCAGCGGCACCATCAACCCGATCTGGCGGGCCAGTGCGGGCGAGAGCACGTCGATGGGCAAAAAGGCGACGTCGCCCGCATCCAGTCGCTGCTGCGCATGCTGTGTGGTTTCACACACCGGCACATTCAGGGCTGCAAAAACCTCGGCACTGCTTACTCGGCCGGGTGCGGATCGAACGCCCTGAACCAGCACGGTGAGGCCCTCTCGTGCCAGTGCCAGGGCCAGCAAGGGCAGCAGATTCGGCACCTTGCGGGCACCGTTGTAAGAAGCCAGGGTCACGGCTGGGCGACCTTCAGGAATGGCCAACGGGTGCAGGTGAGCCTGAGCGGCCGACAACATGCCGGCGATTTCTTCTGCGCTTTCGCTTTTGATCCGATAGGCCAGCAGCACTGCGCCCAGTTCCAGGTCACTGACACGACCGTCCAGAATGGCGGCATACAGGGTGCGGGCGGCATCGCGATCCAGACCGCGCGCCCCGCGTGCGCCTCGGCCTATGGTCTTGATGTAGGGGGCACATGCGAAGGGGGTGGGCATATCGGTGTCCGAGGGTGGGGATGCGTCATAGCTTAACAAGCGTGACGCACGATGCAGATCAGGAAGCCTCGCGTTCGTCCTGCGGCACATCGGCCACCAGCAGATCGACCAGTTCCCGTGCAAACACGGGCAGCGCATCCAGGTTGCGCACGCACACATGCAGCTTGCGTTCGGCCCAGGCGTCAGTCAGGCGTACCACCCTGATATCCAGCGTTTTCTGCATGCGTTCGGCCACCGATTGAGGAATGACGCCCACGCCCACACGCGACTCGATCATGCGGCACACCGCTTCGAAGTTGCCGACCTCGACCCTGAACTTGAAGGGCTTGCCAAGCGCATCGGCCGCCTGCAGCAGGAACGGGTGGATGGCACTCCATTCGGACAGCCCGACATAGTCGTAGGCCAGGGTCTCGGCAAAGGCGACGGGGCCGTTTTGTGCCAGCGGATGATCGACCGCAGTCACCAGCGCCAGACGATCCTTGCGATAAGGCAGGAATTGAAGATTATCAACCTGCGGATTACCGGCGACGATGCCGATATCGGCCGACCCTTCGGACACGGCCTTGAAGACCAGATAGCTCAGACGTTCGCGCAATTCCACGTTCACATCGGGGTGCGACGCCAGGAAGCGTCCCAGCACCGCCGGCATGAATTCGGTCATCGCGGTGGTGTTGGCCAGCACCCGGATATGGCCTTTCACACCGCGGGCGAACTCCTGCATCTCGCCGCGCAACTGTTCGATCTGTCCCATCACGGTGCGCGCATGGCGCATCATGGCCTCGCCCGACGGCGTCAGGGTCACGCCCTGGCTGGTGCGATAAAGCAAGCGTGTACCGAAATGTTCCTCGAGATTCTTCACGCGAGTGCTGGCAGCCGGCAATGAAAGGTGCGATTTCTCGGCGCCACGCGTCAAACTGTGCGAATCGCCAATATTGACCATCAATTGCATGTCAGTCAGGTCAAAGTGCATCGCCATCGTCATCGCCTCTCAAAACAGAAAACAGAGCTCTTAATCATCCAGAAACCCCGGGTTAACCAATCATAAATTGGCATCTCGGCAGCCTTGCTGCACAGTGCTCAGGTGGCAGTACGCCGTCATCCTGAACTCATTAACTATCCATGTCCGATACCGAAAACTCATACCAAGACATCCGCGAAGCGGTGCGTGATCTGTGTTCGCAGTTCTCCAACGAATACTTCCGCAAAATCGACGAAGAACGGGGTTATCCCGAAGCGTTCGTCGACGCCCTGACCAAAGCCGGATGGCTGGCCGCCCTCATTCCTCAGGAATACGGTGGCTCGGGTCTGGGTTTGACCGAAGCGTCGATCATTATGGAGGAAATCAACCGTAGCGGTGGAAATTCCGGCGCCTGCCACGGTCAGATGTACAACATGGGCACCCTGCTGCGCCATGGTTCACAGGCGCAGAAAGACCTGTATCTGCCCAAGATCGCGGCCGGCGAACTGCGCCTGCAGTCCATGGGCGTGACCGAGCCCACCACCGGCACCGACACGACCAAGATCAAGACGACCGCCGTGCGCCAGGGTGACAAGTACGTCGTGAATGGTCAGAAGGTGTGGATATCGCGCGTGCAGCATTCCGATCTGATGATTTTGCTGGCACGCACCACGCCGCTGGACAAAGTGGCCAAGAAATCCGAAGGCATGTCGATTTTCCTGGTCGATCTGCATGAAGCCGTCAAGAAAGGCATGACCATCCGTCCGATTCCCAATATGGTGAATCACGAGACGAATGAGCTGTTTTTCGACAATCTTGAAATTCCGGTGGAAAACCTGATTGGCGAGGAAGGCAAAGGCTTCAAGTACATCCTGGACGGCCTGAACGCCGAGCGCGCCCTGATCGCCGCCGAATGTATCGGTGACGGCTACTGGTTCGTGGACAAAGTCACCGCGTACGCCAAAGAGCGTGTGGTTTTCGGCCGACCCATCGGTCAAAACCAGGG
>JBAZPE010000457.1:0-3135 GCA_041648375.1 Burkholderiaceae bacterium
ATAGCTGCTGTGTTGCGCAGAATCCCGCCACACCGCGGTCATCCAGAAGCGGGCCGAACGCCTTGCGTCGATCCAGCCCGCCGAAGCGCAGCCTGTTGTACTGGGCCCAGGCCACCAGAACCAGGCCGTTGCACGTCGCAGCAATCACGTAAATCAACAAGGTGTTTACGGTGGGCAGCAATTTGGACCAGAACGGCAAGGCCGGGCCGGTCAGGCCACCATGCAGGACGGCCAGCACGCCGCCCGCAATCAAGTAGATGAACCCGACCCAGGCCAGCAGCGTCAGCAGAAAATCGAAGGCGCTATCGAAAAATGAACGTTCGGTGGTGACTATCATGGTGTGGGCGCCTTGATACCTCGATCCGGACTGACCCAGCGCGCGCGCCGACGTCGAATCATGAGCATGACCTTGGGGAAGCTGACCAGCGTGGTCAGCAGACTGATCATCCAATAGGCAAAGGGGTACCAGATGACCCAATACAGCGAGCGTGCCAGCTTCGGTTCGTAACGTCGATCGATCAGCACACTGACACCGAACTGCACCACGCACACAATCGCCAGCACCATGCCGGTGAAAGCCGGTGGCAGAAAGCTCGCAATGCGCACGCTGCCGGGCAGTTCGACAAACAGGCCGATCACGCCAAGAATTGCCGCAAAGGCGAACGCGAACGCCCACACGGTTGACAGACAGTATTCCGCCAGCATGGGCCACAACCGGCGATGTTCCCAGCCCCATATGTTGGTCATGTTCTTGAGAAAGACTTCCGCGCCCCCCTGCGCCCAGCGCAAACGCTGTTTCCACAAACCGCCCAGGGTCTCGGGCATCAGGATCCAGCACAGGGCGCGCGGCTCATAGAACACCGACCAGTGGTCTCGCTGAAGTTTCCAGCTGATATCGATATCTTCGGTGATCATGTCCAGGCTCCAGTACCCCACCCGATCGAGCGCGGTGCGCCGAAAGGCCGCCACGACGCCGGATACGGTGAAGACCTGACCATAGATGCGTTGCGTGCGTTTGATCAGACCGATGATCGAAGAAAATTCACCGACCTGTATGCGCCCGATCAGCGTCGAACGCGTGCGCACGCGTGGGTTGCCCGTCACCGCCCCCACGCGCGGATTGTCCAGCAGCGGGGCAACCAGATAGGCCACGGCGTCCTCATCGAGCAGGGCGTCGCCATCAATGCACACCAGATACTCGCCGTGTGCCGCCATGGCCCCAATGCGAAGTGCCATGGCTTTGCCCTGGTTTTGTGCCAAATGGATCACGCGCAACCGGTCATGTTTAAGCACAAGTGCATCGAGCATCGCGCCCGTGCCGTCGGACGACCCATCGTTAATGGCGATGACCTCGATATGTCGATAACGCTGCGCGATGGCCGCAACAAGCGTGGCTTCGCCATGGTCGACTTCGTTGAAGCACGGCACCAGAATGGAGACCAGGGGCTTGCCTTTGAGCACGGGGGCCGGTGTACCTGGCCCCCAGGGCCACTTTCTTTCCCATTGCACCCAGAAGTACAGGCCGCCGGCGATCCACAGGCCGGACATGAACAGGGGATAGAAAAACACGAACTCGAGCAGGACGCTGCCCGTCAGGATCAGCACCACGCCCAGTGGCAGGCCCACAACCAGGCTCAAGGTCAGGAAGGCTATCAGTCGATCGATCATCGCACGGGATACCAAGAGTCTGAAATGGCCGGCCGGATGCGCTCCAGCGCCGGATGGTTTTGCAGGAAATCATCGGGGTAGTAGCCGAAATTGCGCGCGCCGCTGGCCTGCAAACGTTTCATCCACGCGGCGATGACAGCCGTGTCGATGGGCTTGCCTTCCGGGTGCCTCGCGCTTGAGCGCCAATCGCGCGCCTGCAGCTCGAAGACTGTTCGGTTCAGCGCGCCGGGTCGACTGGCCACGATGCCGACCATGCGATTGAGCCACTCACCCGACTTTTCCTGCGTGATGCCCTCCATCAGGGGCATGGCCATGGGTGCGGTCCAGTCGTACGCCACCAGGAAATCATCCAGGTTCTGGGCAAACCAGTTCTCGCTTTCGGGATTCATGATGGGACCGGCGAAGATGTTGCGGGCAGTTTTGATACGTGGCCCCCTGATCGACTTCACCTGCTGCGCCAGCTCAAGTGTGAAATCAACCAGGTAACGACTCTTGAACCGCGCCCAGCGGGCAATGACCTCCGGATTGGCGCGCAGGTCTGCGATGGTGCCGGGCAAACCGGCTGCCCGATACGCGGCAAGCGCCTGCGGCCCCGCATCTTCGAAGTCAGTCATCACGGCATCGTCATGGAAAACGATGCCGTCGAAGATGGCCTGGCGTGACAGGTCCTGGTAGATCTCGCTGATGCGCTGGCGGGCCACCGGATCAAAGGGTGACAGACGCGCATATTGCTCCGGGTCCATGCTCGTCTGGCCCGTGGCGGGGTCCCAGCGCGTGACCCGTGCGATGCTCGGATCGAGATCGAAGCTGAGCACCGGCATCCAGGCATAGAGCTGAACGTTTGCACGATTGCGCAGTTGCCATGCGACCCGATTGAACAGGTCGGCACGCACAGGCAGCCAGCGGTTGGGAAAATAGACCGACTTCACCAGGCTGGTGGCATCCGGATCTGAGAACGCCTGCAGGAAAACCGTGTTGATCTGCATGTCGAGAATGCGCTGCACCAGCACGCCCAGGTTGCGATCGGTTTGTGCGGGGTCCGGATCGTAGACATAGTCCAGGTCCACATGAGCGACCCGCATCATCGGCCGGGTCTCGGTGCCGACCACCGCATTGGCGAACATCTTGATACCGGGGTCGCTGGAAACCAGCAAGCGAGGTGTGGACATCAGGGCATCGACATGCGCTGCGCCATCTTCCAGCGTCATCCCGATTTCGTAGCCGTTTTGCTTGGCGATGGCCAGCGCAGTTCCGCTTTCGGCGCCATAGGGCCACACCCACACGCGTGGCGCCCTGCCGGTCGCCGCCTTGATCTTTGCCGATATCGTCTTGACGTCGCGCTCGATACGCACCTTGTGCGCCGCCTCCGTCTCGTAGGTCGCCGAGCCGGGATCGAATATACGGATGGCCGCGGCGGGCTGCGTATTGCCCTGTGGATTGGCGCGCGCACCGAAATGGAGACTATCG
>JBAZPE010000458.1:0-3133 GCA_041648375.1 Burkholderiaceae bacterium
TGACCGTCGCGCAGGTCAGTCGTGCAAGCAGGGTCGAAGCGGCGCGTTCATGAGGTGTTGGCATGGGGTCACAGGGTACGTTGGGTCACGTTGTCGCGGTCGCAATGGCAATGTTGGCAACATCAAAGGCTGATCATCGCACGGTTGCCGGGCGCTCAGCCATTACACTTGCGTGTCGGTTTCCAATCAAGACTACTACACGCCCATGGCCATCATCGAATTCACCTTAAACGACGACTACATCGAAATCAATCAGCTTCTGAAGCTGACCGGTATTTGCGACAGTGGCGGACGGGGCAAGCAACTGGTGGCCCAAGGCATCGTGCGAGTCAGCGGCGAGGTCGAACTGCGCAAGACGGCCAAGATTCGTGCGGGGCAAGTGGTGACCTGCGGACCGGACCGCATCGTGGTGCGCGGCGCGGATCAGTAGCCCGCTGTCCCAAGGGTGCCCGCACCCAGCGCGACGTCAGGCAAGGCAGATTAAAATGCTGCCACAACATGCATATCTCAAGGCTGCTTATGACGAAATTTCCACCACAGTTGACGCAGGGCTACCAGGATTTCATGGCACGTCGCTTCAAAAGCGAGAGCAATCGCTATCGTGCCTTGGGCGAAGCGGGGCAGCAACCCGATGTGATGATTATTGGCTGCTGTGATTCACGCGTGTCACCTGAAGTCATCTTCGATGCCGGTCCGGGCGAGATGTTCATTGTGCGCAACGTGGCCAATCTGGTTCCTCCCTACGAGCCGGATTCCGACTCTTACCATGGCACCAGTGCCGCGATCGAATTCGGTGTCAATGGCTTGAACGTGAAGAACATTGTGGTGCTGGGTCACGCCTCATGTGGTGGCGTACGATCGATTTATGACAATGCCAGCCCCTTGAGCAAAGGGGATTTCATCGGCAAATGGATGTCGCAGTTGGCGCCCGCCGCCGAGCGTCTGCGCAGTGCACCCGGCACCCGCGAGCAGAACATCCGGAATCTGGAGTTCGCCGCTGTCGAGCACAGCCTGGAAAACCTGAAGACGTTTCCCTATATCGCCGAGCGTCTGGCGCGCGGCGAGATCGCATTGCACGGTTGCTATTTCGGGGTGGCGACTGGGCTGCTGTATGTGCGCAATCCGGAAGACGGCACGTTCGCGCCTGCACCGGTTGATCCGGAATTGCTGGAATAGCCAGCGCGTGTCCAGCGCGACATCCGGGTAGGATCTGGCACTGCGTCATCAAGGTAGGCCTTGCTGCAGCGTCCTCAAGCTGGGCCCTGCTGCAGCGTCCCCAATGTAGACCCTGTTGCAGTGTCCTCCAGGCAGGACCTGCCTGGCGGTTCTGCGGGCAGAACCTACCAGAGAATCATCTGCGTACAGCGAAACAGCGCCATTTTCTTGTTCTGGTCGTTATAGACCGTGGCCGACCAGACCTGCGTACTGCGCCCTAAATGCTCGGCCGTGGCCACAGCGCGCACCACGCCCTCGCGTGCCGTGCTCATGAAGTTCGATTTGAGCTCTACGGTGGTGAAGTTCTTGGCCCCCTCGGGCAGATGGGCCATGGTGGCATAGCCGCAACTCGTATCCGCCAGCAAAATGACGCTGGCCGCATGCAGAAAGCCATTGGGCGCCAGCATCCAGCCGTCGACGGTCATTTCTGCCTCGACGCGTCCTTCCTCGATGTGGGTCAGGCGCAAGTCGAACTGGCCGGGCAGCGTGCCTGCCTGTCTCGTGCGAAAAGCATCGGGGGTCAGGTCGGTTCTGAGCATCGTGTGTCGTCTCCTGAAATGGGCGGGGACACCATGTCCCGCACAGACGCGATCATGATGCCTGAATCTGATGGCCCTGTGATTCTGTACGCGCCGCTTCTGCCCTGATCCACTGTCGAAATGCCACGAGCGGCGGATAGGTTGCCCGGCTGGGTGGGCACGCCAGGTAGTAGCGTTCCGCGCTTTGCATGGGGGCATCGATGGCCTGCACCAGATCGCCACGCGCAAGCTCGGCCTCGATCAGAAAGGTGGGCAACAGCGCCACGCCCAGGCCGGCCATGGCTGCCTGCGCCGCCATGGCGAATTGGTCGACCAGCATGCCCGGCAGGCGGCCCGACGGCACGGCCATGGCGGCAAACCATCGAGACCAGGCGTCGGGACGGGACATCAAGTGCAGCAGGGGCGCAAGCGCCAGATCGGCCGGCGCCTGAAACTGGTGCGCTGCCATCAATCCCGGGCTGCAGGCCGGCACCACCGTCTCATGCATCAGGAAGTCGAGCTCAGCCCCCTGCCAGTCGGGCTGTCCGAAATGCACCGCGGCATCGACCGAATCGGTCTGAAAGTCGAAGGGCGCCAGGCGGGTCGTGAGGTTGATGGTGACGCCGGGGTTGGCGGCCATGAAGCTCGGCAGGCGAGGGGCGAGCCAGCGGGTGCCGAAGGTGGGCAGAATCGCAATGTTGAGCGTGCCGCCCTGCGGGTTGGCCTGAAAGCCCAGCGTGGCCATCGAAATTCGCTGCAGTGCCGTGCGCACTTCTGCGGCATAAGCCTGGCCGGCCAGTGTGAGGGTCACCTTCTGGCGCTCGCGTGTGAAGAGCTCGGCACCCAGCAACGATTCGAGCGACCGTATCTGGCGACTGACCGCGCTTTGCGTCAGATTGAGTTCGCCCGCGGCAGCGGTGAAACTCTCATGACGCGCTGCAGCCTCGAAGGCGCACAGCTCGGACATCGGGGGAAGGAATTTGCGGGAAAGCAGCATGGGGTCATTCTAAAACGGAATGACATGACGCGAGAACATTGTTTGACGCGTAGTTGCTTGCTGCCGAAAATGCGATATTGGCTGGAGAAGTGGTGCGATTCCCGCATGATAGGCAGAAGTCGTTGCCGCGTGATGCGCTGCGGCATATCGTGCGAGTGACGGCGGGCAAAGTATTGCTCGAGGATGCCGTCCGATTTGCGCGCGAGTGGCGGCACTTTCCAGCAGCGAACTCTTATTCCGGAATCCTCAGATGTCGAATCAATCGTTTGTTTCCAGCGACGAAATCCGTGCGCGCTTCTCCAAAGCCATGTCCGACATGTACCGCCAGGAAGTGCCGCAATATGGCACCCTGCTGGATCTGGTGGCTGACATCAATAAGGATGTGCTGGCTGCGCAGCCGGAA
>JBAZPE010000459.1:0-3128 GCA_041648375.1 Burkholderiaceae bacterium
GCATCTCTTGCGCGAAATAGACCGCGCCATATCCCGTGGCCTCGGGGCGGATCACGCTGCCGCCGAAGCTCAGGCCCTTGCCTGTGAAAACGCTGGACGAGGTGTTCGATAGTTTCTTGGCCATGCCAGCCATGAAGCCCACCTCACGGCCACCCACGCCGATGTCGCCTGCAGGCACATCGGTGTCCGGTCCCAGGTGGCGATGCAGCTCGAGCATCAGCGCCTGGCAAAAACGCATCACTTCCGCGTCGGACTTATGTTTGGGATCGAAATCGGCGCCACCTTTTGCGCCGCCCATGGGCAGCGTGGTCAGCGCATTCTTGAGCGTTTGCTCAAAGGCCAGAAATTTCAGGATCGAAAGATTGACACTGGGGTGAAAGCGCATGCCGCCCTTGAAAGGCCCAATGGCAGAGCTGTGCTGCACACGGAAGGCCCGATTGACGTGCGCGCGTCCGGCATCGTCACTCCAGGTCACGCGGAACTGGATCAGCCGTTCAGGTTCGATCAGCCGCTCGAGCAAGGCCTGTTCGGCATATTGCGGATTGGCCTGCACGAACGGCCACAGGCTCTCCAGCACTTCACGCAGTGCCTGCAGATACTCTGCCTGGTCCGGATCACGGCGGGCGGCCGCGTCCAGGAAGTCATCTAGTTTTTGTAGGGCCAAACGAGTCTCCAACGTAGAGGGTGAAAAATTAAAGTTGCCAGTCGTAGTCGATAGTCAGGGGAGCGTGATCGCTGAAGCGCTCTTCCTTGTAGATCGAGGCGGCGCGCGCCGTGGCGGCGATCCCTGGTGTGGCGATCTGGTAGTCGATGCGCCAGCCCACGTTCTTGGCCCAGGCCTGGCCACGATTGCTCCACCAGGTGTACTGGTCGGGCTCGGCATTGAGGGTGCGAAACACATCGACGAAACCGCGCGTATCAAACACCTGGGTCAGCCACTCGCGTTCCTCTGGCAGGAAACCCGAGTTCTTCCGGTTGCCGCGCCAGTTTTTCAGATCGATTTCCTTGTGCGCAATGTTCCAGTCGCCGCAGATCACGAATTCCCGACCGGTCTCGCGATTCTCGGTCATCAGGGCATCGAGCCAGGGGCCGAAGGCATCCAGAAAACGATACTTGGCCTGCTGGCGTTCATCGCCGCTGGAGCCCGAGGGCAGGTAGGCGCTGATGACCGACAGATTGGGCCAGTCGGCCCGAATGATGCGACCTTCTGCATCGAATTCTTCGCAGTCAAAGCCCTGGACGATGCGCTCTGCGCCTTGACGCAGATAAATGCCGACCCCGCTATAGCCTTTTTTCACCGCATGTTCGAAATGCCCGGTGTATCCCGGCGGATTGCGCAGTGCGTCGGTCAGGTCCGTGTCCTGCGCCTTGATTTCCTGCAGACAAAGGATGTCGGCACGGTGCGTATCCAGCCAGGGCTGCAGACCCTTCTTGAAGGCCGATCGGATGCCGTTCAGATTGAGTGAGGTGATGCGAAGCAAAGTCAGGCTCCTGCGTTCAGTGAATGCTCGGCCTGCACTTTAACCGATGCCATTTCCGTGCGGGCGCTGATAGCGGATAATGCCGGAATCGAACAATTCAGGTTAGCGCATCATGTCCCAAGCTTCTTCCAACTCTGTCGACTTCGTCCGCTTCGCGCTAGATTGCAATGTGCTGCGCTTCGGCAGTTTCAAGGTCAAGTCGGGTCGACTCAGTCCTTATTTCTTCAACGCCGGGTTGTTCAACTCCGGCGCAAGTGTGGGGCGGCTGGCAGGGTTCTACGCCCAGGCGCTGGTGGACTCGGGTATCGAATTCGACATGTTGTTCGGTCCCGCCTACAAGGGCATTCCGCTGGCCACGGCCACCGCGGTCGCACTGGCATCGCACCCTGCACAGGCGGGGCGCGACATTCCCTTCGCCTACAACCGCAAGGAAGCGAAAGACCACGGCGAGGGCGGCACGCTGGTGGGCGCACCTCTGTCGGGTCGGGTGGTGATCATCGATGATGTCATCACTGCCGGCACATCCGTGCGCGAGTCGGTCGACATCATCCGTGCAGCAGGCGCCACACCGCAGGCGGTGCTCATTGCCATGGACCGCATGGAACGCGCAGGTGCCGATGGCGCGCTATCGCCGCACTCGGCGGTGCAGGAAGTCAGCCAGCGCTACGGCATTCCTGTCGTGGCCATTGCTTCGCTTGCCGATATCCTGACGCTCATCGGGCGGGATACGGCTTTTGCCGAGCATCAGGACGCGGTGCTGGCGTATCGCGAACGTTATGGCGTCAATGAAAAATAAGTAAGCGTGGCCACGCTGTCGCAGGCCGACAGACGGCGCTGGCGACTCCGTGCGTGTCCGATCCTGGATCAGCGTGGCGAACCGAACGCCACGCTCGTGCCGACTGCTCAGGCGTCGAGTTTTGCTTTCAGCAGGTCGTTGACCTGCTGCGGGTTGGCTTTGCCGCGGGCTGCTTTCATGATCTGACCGACCAGTGAATTGAACGCCTTCTGCTTGCCTGCGCGATACTCGGCCACGATGGCCGGCTGAGCGGCCAGCACGTCGTCGATCATGGCACCGATGGCGCCCGTGTCACTGATCTGTTTCAGGCCACGCGCCTCGATAATGGCGTCCGCATCGCCACCGTTTTCGCCCGTCCACATGGCTGCAAACACTTCACGTGCCATCTTGTTCGAAATGGTGCCGTCGGCGATTCGTGCGATCAATGCGGCCAAGGCCGGTGCAGGCACAGGTGCCTGCAAGACGCTGAGATCTTCGCGATTCAACGCGGCGGTCAGCTCGCCCATCACCCAGTTCGCCGCCTGCTTGGCCTGACCTGCAGGCAACGCTGCAGCGACCTGCTGGAAGTACGCCGAGACATCGCGATCAGCCGAGAGCTGCGCCGCATCGTAAGCCGACAGCTCATACTCCGATTCGAACCGCGCGCGCTGGGCATCGGGCAATTCGGGCATGCGCAGGCGCACCTCTTCGATCCACTGCGGCGAGATGACCAGCGGTGGCAGGTCAGGGTCTGGGAAGTAGCGGTAGTCGTTGGCGTCTTCCTTGCTGCGCATGCTGCGGGTTTCGTCGCGCTCGGCGTCATACAGGCGGGTTTCCTGCACCACCTTGCCGCCGTCCTCGATAAGCTCGAT
>JBAZPE010000460.1:0-3124 GCA_041648375.1 Burkholderiaceae bacterium
ACGCTCGTCGGTGAAGTCCGATGGCGAGACACCCTTGAGTGCGTCGCGCTGGCCCACGATATCCTTGATGTCGCGCTTGATTTTGGCCACGATGCGTTCGACCACCGGATAGGCTTCCGGGTGCACGGCCGAGGCGTCCAGCGGATTGGCCGCACCGGGCACACGCAGAAAGCCGGCCGCTTGCTCGAATGCCTTGTCGCCAAAGCGCGGCACATCACGCAGGCCATGACGCGCCGAGAAGGCGCCGTGCGTGTCGCGCCAGGCCACGATGTTCTTGGCCAGCAGACTATTGAGGCCTGACACGCGAGCCAGCAGGGGCGCCGATGCGGTATTGACGTCTACCCCGACCGCGTTCACGCAGTCCTCGATGACGGCGTCCAGCGAACGCGCCAGTTCGCGCTGGTTCAGATCGTGCTGGTACTGGCCCACGCCGATCGCCTTGGGTTCGATCTTCACCAGTTCAGCCAGCGGATCCTGCAGGCGGCGTGCGATCGAGACCGCGCCACGCAGTGTCACATCCAGTTCGGGAAATTCCAGGGCAGCGAGCTCGGACGCGGAATACACCGACGCGCCTGCTTCAGACACCACCACACGCGTCACTTTCATGTCGGGGTACAGCGTCATCATATCGGCCACCAGCTTCTCGGTTTCACGCGACGCCGTGCCGTTGCCGATGGCGATCAGTTCGATCTGGTGCCGAGCGACCAGTCGGGCGATGGTGGCAATACTGCCTTCGCGATCACGCCGGGGTTCAAACGGGTAGAAGGTTGCCGTGTCCACCAGCTTGCCGGTGCGGTCGATTGCAGCAGCCTTCACCCCGGTGCGAATGCCCGGGTCCAGGCCCAGCACCGCTTTCGGGCCCGCCGGGGCGGCCAGCAGCAGATCTTTCAGATTGGCAGCAAACACGCGGATGGCTTCGGCCTCGGCGTCTTCACGCAAGCGCGTCACGAATTCGGATTCGAATGCGGTCAGCAGTTTGACGCGCCAGGTCCAGCGGCACACCTCGCCCAACCACTTATTGCGCGGGGTGGGGTCCAGATCGAACAAGCCCTTGCCCAGCTCGAGAAAGTGGGCGATGCGGGTCACGCAAGGGTGGGGCACCTGCTCTTCCAGCTCGGGCGTCAGGCCGATGCGAATTTCGAGCGCACCTTGCTGGCGGCCGCGAAGCAAGGCCATGATGCGATGCGAGGGCAGGGTGCGCAGGGTTTCGTTGAAGTCGAACCAGTCGCGGAAGTTGGCACCTTCCTGTTCCTTGCCTGCCACCAGTTTCGAGTAAAGCACGCCGGTGCTCCAGAGGTGCTGGCGCATGTCGGCCAGCAGGTCGGCGTTCTCGGCGTAACGTTCGGCCAGGATGTCGCGTGCACCGTCCAGGGCGGCCTTGGTGTCTGCTACGCCCGCCTCGGCATTGATGTAGGTGGCGGCCAGTGCTTGCGGGTCGCTGCCCACGTCTTCCAGAATGGCATCGGCCAGTGGTTCCAGACCGGCTTCGCGCGCGATTTGCGCCCGTGTGCGACGCTTGGGCTTGAAGGGCGCGTAAAGATCCTCCAGGCGCTGCTTCGTGTCTGCGCTGGCGAGTTCGGCGGCCAGGGCAGGGGTGAGCTTGCCCTGCTGTTCGATCGACGCCAGGATGGCACCCCGCCGCGACTCCAGATCGCGCAGATAGCCGAGTCTGACCTCCAGATTGCGCAGAACGGTGTCGTCCAGTCCGCCTGTCGCTTCTTTCCGGTAGCGTGCAATGAAGGGCACGGTCGCGCCGCTGTCCAGCAGCTCGATGGCTTGAGACAGCTGGGAGGCGCGCGTGTTGAGTTCATCAGCAAGCTGCGCGAGGATGCGCGCGTTGTCGGCACCTGCAGCTGCGATCTTGGCGGTAGCGGAGTTTTCGGTCATCAGTAGCCATGCTCAAACACAAAACAAGGGTCGGATTGTGCCATATCGATGTGCCCCGACTTGGGGCGCGGAGTATGATCGCCGGTTGACTCCGTGTGCTGCGACTTCATGCCCGACCTCGATATTGCCGATTGTTTTGCCGTCGATGGCCCCCTGGCCGGCGCCTTGCCGGGTTACAGCCCGCGTGCCTCCCAGATCGAACTCGCCCAGGCGATCGGCGAAACCATAGACAGCCGTGGCACGCTGGTGGCCGAAGCGGGCACCGGCATCGGCAAGACCTGGGCCTATCTGGTACCGGCCATGCTCAAAGGCGGCAAGGTGCTGATTTCAACCGGCACGCGCACGCTGCAGGACCAGCTGTTTTCCCGCGACCTGCCCCGCGTGCGTGCGGCGCTCACCATTCCGGTGTCCACGGCCCTGCTTAAAGGGCGCAGCAACTACATCTGTCACTATCACCTGGAACGCCTGGAAGGCGACGAGCGCGCCCTGAAATCGCGCAGCGAAATCAGCCAGTTGCGCGCTATCCAGGTCTTTGCCAAAAGCACCCGCACGGGCGACCGGGGCGAGCTGGGCAAAATACCCGAGGACGCGGAAATCTGGCAGCGTGTAACCTCCACGCGTGAAAACTGCCTGGGCCAGGAGTGCCCGCACATACGCGATTGTTTTGTCGTCAAGGCACGCAAGCAAGCCCAGGAAGCCGACATCGTGGTCATCAACCACGCGCTGTTCATGGCTGACCTGGTGTTGCGCGAGTCCGGCATCACCGATTTGCTGCCCGACGCCGACACCATCATTTTCGACGAAGCGCATCAACTGCCCGACACGGCCACCCGCTTTCTGGGCAGCAACGTCTCTACCCACCAATTGCTCGATTTCGCACGCATGACCGAAGTGGCCGGTCTGGCCCACGCGCGTGAAGCGATGAACTGGTCCGAGGCGCACAAACGCATTGAAACCGCCGCGCGGGAATTGCGCCTGGCAGCCAGCGCTGTGGAAAAAATGCCGGGTCGCAAGGCCACGTTCGAGAACATTCCCCAGCCCGATGCGTTCGACCAGGCGCTGGCCACCCTGTATGAGGCGGTCGACAATACGTCCCGGTCTCTGGCGGCGCTGGGCGAGCGGCATCCCGATCTGGCCACTGCCGCGCGCGCCGGCGCCGACATTGCCGCGCGCCTGATGCGCTGGTCCCAGCCCGGTCGTGAGGGAGCCTCTGGCGCTATCGGGCAGCGACACAGTG
>JBAZPE010000461.1:0-3123 GCA_041648375.1 Burkholderiaceae bacterium
GCCGGTAATCGACAAGTTCTCGCGCGATCTGGGTGCCGATCTGGCCACCCAAATGAACGCGGAAATCACGAAGGTGCGTGCAAGCGCGAAGTGATCGTTGCCACGGGGTGCGCGCGGGTCTGGCGCAGCCCATCGTCTTGAGTGCGCTGGAACTCCCCCATGAAAAAATTGGTAGATGGCTATTTCCGCATGCTGGGCATGCTGATGGTGCTGTGCCTGGTCGGCATGGTGGTCCTGGTGTTCGGAAACGTAGTCCTGCGTTATGGCTTCAATTCGGGCATTACCAGTTCCGAAGAGGTTTCACGCTGGCTGTTCGTCTGGCTGGTCTTTCTGGGGTCGATTCTGGCGCTGCGTGAACGTCAGCATCTGGGCGTGGAAATCATCGTGCGTCGGCTCTCGGTCACCGGACGCAAGGCTTGTCTGCTGATCAGCCAGATCTTGATGCTGGCCACACTGTGGCTCTTCTTGACGGGCAGTTGGGAGCAGACCTGGATCAACATGGATGTGGAGGCGCCGGCCACGGGCTGGTCGATGTCCATTGTCTACATGGTGGGCATTGTCTTCAGCGTGTCAGCCGCGGCGCTGGTGTTCTGGGACATGTTTCGGGTGTTGAGCGGACGCATGGCCGAAGACGAACTCGTCATGGTGACAGAATCCGAAGAGAAAGCCGAACTCGATGCGCTCAAGCGTGAGCTGGCGGCCACGGAAGGAAAGCAGCCATGACCATTCTCATTTTTCTGGGTTCGTTGCTGGGCACGATGGCGCTGGGCACTCCCATCGCATTCTCGCTACTGGTCGCTTCGGTCGCCTTGATGTGGCATCTGGATATTTTTGATGCCCAGATCATTGCGCAGAACTTCATCGCCGGGGCCGATAATTTCCCCTTGCTGGCTATTCCCTTCTTTATGCTTGCCGGCGAAATCATGAATGTCGGCGGACTGTCGCGGCGCATCGTGGACGTGGCGCTTGCCTTCGTCGGCCATGTGAAAGGTGGCCTGGGCTATGTAGCGATCGTGGCGGCCTGCATTCTGTCGGCGCTGTCCGGGTCAGCCGTGGCCGATGCGGCGGCGCTATCGGCATTGCTGGTGCCCATGATGGTCAAGGCGGGCCATTCCAAAGTTCGGTCATCGGGCCTGGTCGCCGCATCAGGCATTATTGGCCCGGTGATTCCGCCCAGCATCGGTTTCGTCATCTTCGGGGTGGCGGCCAACGTGTCCATCACCAAGCTCTTTCTGGCCGGCATCATGCCCGGCATCTATATCGCTGCTGCGCTGTGGGTGACATGGTGGCTGTGCGTGCGCAAAGATTCCGTGTCGATGGCGCCGCGCAAAACCCGCGCCGAATTGCTGCGCGCGCTGGTCGATGCGAGCTGGGCCCTGATGTTGCCCGTGATCATCATTGTCGGCTTGCGTTTCGGTGTATTCACGCCCACCGAGGCTGCGGTGGTGGCGGCGGTCTATGCCCTGTTCGTTTCCACCGTGATCTACCGTGAATTGAAGCCGGCCCAGCTTTATGCCGTGTTCCTGACGGCCGCGCGCACCACGGCCGTGGTGATGCTGCTGGTGGCCGCCGCGTCGATTGCGGGCTGGCTGGTGACGGTGGCCGATCTTCCCGGAAAAATCAGCGAGCTGGTCGCCCCGTTCATGGACAACCAGATGCTGTTGCTGCTGGCGATCATGCTGCTGGTAATGCTGGTGGGCACCACCATGGACATGACCCCCACGATCCTGATTCTGACGCCGGTGCTCATGCCCATCGTGCGCGAGGCCGGGATCGACCCCGTATACTTCGGCGTGTTGTTCATCATCAATATGTCGATCAGTCTGATCACGCCGCCGGTGGGCACCGTGCTCAGTGTGGTCGCAGGCGTCACGCGCCAGCGGGTGGAAGACGTCATGCGAGGCGTGTGGCCGTTTCTGATTGCCGAATTGGTCGTGCTGATTTTGCTGGTTTTGTTTCCGATATTGGTGACCGGTCCGGCTCGCTGGTTCAGCGGTTGAGCACCACGCACAAAAGGTTGGCCTATGGTTGCACGATCCATCGAAGGCGGGACGCTGGCAGACCGCGTCTCCTCTACACTCACTGAACAGGTGCTCAGTGGTGTTTATCCCCCGCATTGTCGGCTGCCCACGGAGCCGCAACTGGCCGAGCAGTTCGGGGTCAGTCGCACCGTCGTGCGCGAGGCGATTTCGCGCCTGAAGTCCGAAGGCCTGGTGGAAACCCGTCAGGGCAGTGGGACGGTTGTGCTGGGCGCGAATCGCGCGCACGTGTTCCGTATCGAGGCCCTGGGTGGGCAGCTGGAAGTCATTGCGGTGCAGGAGGTGCGCTCGGGTCTGGAAAGCGAAATGGCTGCGCGTGCGGCCGCGCGCCGCACCGATGAGCAGAATGCGCGCATTCAGCGTGCGCTGCGTCGCATCGACGACGCGGTGGCCGACGGCAAGAACGGCGTGGCCGAGGACATGGCGTTTCATGCCGCCATTGCCCAGGCTGCCAATAACCCCCTGATGATTTCCCTGCTCGATTTCATCGGCCGCATGCTGCACGATGTGATCAACGTGACGCGCGCCAATGAGGCCCGGCGTGCCGATTTCGTGCGTCAGGTCGAGATCGAGCACGCCGCCATTGCCGATGCCATTGCGCGGCGTGACGTGGAGGGCGCACGTGCGGCCGCTCTACGCCACATGCAGGCGTCGATCGACCGCATCATGGTGGCGGAAATGGCGCCCAAGGCGCCCTGACCGCCACGGTCATTGCGCTATTGCAGCGCAACCAGCGCCACAGGCCACACGGCCAGCAGCTCGCTCACATTGACCACGCCATCTGCCGGCACATGCACATCGCGTTGCGCCAGCACGTCCACATGGGCTCGGCTGCCGTGTGCGACGGGCAGCGCGATGGTGGTGTCGCCCCAGAAACCGGGATCGATCTGCGGCACCGGCATGTCGGGCGTGGTGTGATCGATGCCCAGGCCGGCCAGACGCGGCACCACGACCAGCACTGCGTCGCCTGCATAGTGACGGATATAGGCGAACACGCGCTCGGCCTGGCTGCCTGATACCGTCAAGGGCTCGTAGCTTCCCTGACCGAACACGGCTTCCTTTTCAGCGCGCAGCGCCAGCGTGC
>JBAZPE010000462.1:0-3120 GCA_041648375.1 Burkholderiaceae bacterium
CGTGCCTGCAGCAGCGTCTGCAGGCGCGGCAGAAAATCATCCTGGGTAAGCGTCGGGATCGACAACCGCACACTCAATGTGCCGCCGTGGCTGACCAACCAGTCCAGCCCCAGTCGCACCGCCTGAATGTCGCACTGCGCGCTCAGCCCCAGACGCACGGCTGCGGGTATGAAAATGTGTGGCGGAACCGGTGGGGCACCCGCCTCGGTCTGCAACATCAGTACGGCGTCCTGACGCACCAGCCTGCCGTGGATATCGTGTTGCTGGTCGGTCGTCAAAAAGAATCGATTCTGTTCAAGCGCCGTGATCAAGGTGTCATGCCAGGCGAACTCGCCGGTGGCCACGTCCAGCGACGTGCCATCGCCCACGATCAGGCAGTCGGGGCTGGCGCTTTCCGAGCGCATCAACGTATGGTCCAGACTGGCGAGCAGATCGGCCACATTGTCGCCGTGCGTGTAATGCACCAGGCCAAGTGCCCACCGGCACAGTTCGCCATCGCCCACCGGCACCCGTGCCTGCAACAGCACCTCGCGCACGCGTTCAGCCCACACCACGGCGTGGGGGCTATCCACGCCCGGCATCAGCAGGGCGAAATCCGACCCGTTGAGCCGCGCCAGCAGGAATCGCGATGCCCCACGGAAGGCACTTAGCAGTTCAGTCAGACGAAGCGCCGTCGTGCGCAGCCACTGGTCGGTCAGCTCACGCGGCATGCTGCGGTTGATCTCGCTCAGGTCGCGCTGGCGAAACACCAGCACATGCCCGAAATCGGGGTCCAGCGACTGCATGGCACGCCGCAGGCTATCGATCAGCCCGCCACGATTGATCAACTGCGTCAGACTATCGCGGGCCAGCGCTGCCGTCAGTGCCTCGATTCGGGTGCGCTGCTCGTCGGGCGCGGCGTGTTGCGTGGTCGAAGCATCCAGCGGGGGACGGGACAGGGGCATGATCGGTGATCCAGTGCGTGGCTAGGCGCCTGGCGTGAGTGTAATGGATGAGAATGTCATAATGTCTGCTATTCCGGGCAGGTGCATCATGTTCCTGCAGCCCTTTATTTTTGTGTTTTCGACATCTCATGAGCGGCAATACGCTAGGCAAGCTTTTCTGCGTCACCAATTTCGGCGAATCCCACGGCCCGGCGATCGGCGCGGTCGTCGATGGATGCCCGCCCGGATTGCCGCTCTCGGTCGAAGATATCCAGTTCGAACTTGACCGCCGTCGCCCCGGCACGTCGCGGCACGTCACGCAACGGCAGGAAGCCGATCAGGTGGAAATCCTGTCTGGTGTGTACGAAGGCGTCACGACCGGCACGCCCATCGGGCTATTGATTCGCAACGTCGATGCGCGCAGCAAGGATTACTCGAACATTGCCGACACCTTCAGGCCCGGACATGCCGACTACACCTACTGGAACAAGTTTGGCGAACGCGATCCCCGTGGTGGCGGTCGCTCCTCGGCACGGCTGACTGCGCCCACCGTGGCTGCGGGGGCCATCGCCAAAAAGTGGCTGAAAGCGAACTACGGCACGTTGATCCGTGGCTACATGAGCCAGCTCGGCCCCATCGAAATTCCCTTCACCAGCTGGGATCACGTGCCGAATAACCCGTTCTATGCGCCCGACCAGGCCATCGTGCCCGAGCTGGAAGCCTACATGGACGCGCTGCGTCGTGACGGCGACTCCATCGGTGCGCGTATCGAGGTCGTGGCCGAGAACCTGCCGGCCGGCTGGGGCGAACCCCTCTACGATCGCCTGGATGCCGACATTGCCCACGCCATGATGGGCTTGAACGCCGTGAAGGGCGTATCCATCGGTGCCGGGTTTGCCTGCGTGACTCAGCGCGGCTCCGAGCATGGTGACGAGATCACGCCCGACGGCTTTGTGACCAACCACGCCGGTGGTGTGCTGGGTGGCATTTCCAGTGGGCAGCCCATCACGGTGTCGCTCGCCATCAAACCCACCTCCAGTATTCGGGTGGAGCGCCGTTCGGTGGATCGGGCCAACAACCCGACGGTCGTGCAAACGCTGGGTCGTCATGATCCGTGCGTCGGCATTCGTGCCACCCCGATCGTGGAGGCGCTGCTGGCCTTGATTCTCATGGACCATGCGTTGCGCCACCGCGCACAGTGCGGCTAGGGGCAAACCCTGCGACATAAACTGTCGTATTTGCAGCGTTATCCTTTTATACATTCGCAAATAACTTGAGACTGACGTGTGTGGGCCCTATTATTTGGGGTTCAAACGCACGCCAGGGTATTCAGTGATGCCCATGTTTGCGTAAAGCAACATTGGATACAGCATCATGCACGCAGTTTGCAGTTTCAATCAGGTTGAAAGCTAATGCGAGCCAGCACCAGCTTCAGTCACCACAGCAACCTATTCTTTGGTTTGGCCGGGCTTATCGCCGCGCTGGTTCACGCCGGTTCGCTGTCCATCCTGATGCACCGGTACGACGCGACTGAATCAGAATGGTCCACGCTCACCATTCTGATGTGTGCGTTGGCCTCATTCGTCATCTTCTATCGCTTCAGACTGATGCTCAGCGCGCGCAGCGCCTTGTTCATGCTCAGCCGTGCCATCTGGCGATGGATGCAAGTGCTGTTTGTGGTGCTTTGCACGCTGTTCTTTGTGGTGATCCCCTATGTGGATCCGGCGGCGCTGCAGTCACTGGTGCTGACATGGGTGGGTGTGACGCTGCCCCTCATGCTGATCGTGCTTGCGTGCCTGCGCGTCGGCGCCCTTCGCATCTACAGTAATCCTTCGAATGTGCGCAAGGCGGCATTCATGGGCCTGGGGCACGAGGCCCAGAAACTGGCCCTGCGGGTGCATCGCTCGCCAGTGCTGGGCATTCGCACCACGGGCTATTTCGCTGAAAAGGAAGTGCTGCCCGTCGATGAATCCGTGCCCATGCCGGCCTATCTGGGTGACTTCAAGGATGCGGTCGCGCGTGTCGATCAAAACGAATTCGAAATCGTGTTCGTCGGCCTGGGCGTGCTCGATCTGCCGGATTCCAACCAGATCATGGACAGTCTGTGCGATTCCACCGCGTCCATCTACTTCGTGCCCGAATCGTCGCTATTTGAAGGTTTTTCGGTGGATAACACCGAAATCGCAGGCATTTCGTT
>JBAZPE010000463.1:0-3120 GCA_041648375.1 Burkholderiaceae bacterium
GAAGGTCGCCGGGCGGTTGGGCATGTCGGGCATCGAGGTGGCCGACCCCTATGTCGAACGCCTGATGGAGGGATTCAGTTTCCTGACCGCGCGCATCCAGATGAAGATGGATGCCGAGTTTCCACGATTCTCCCAGCAACTGCTGGATGTGGTGCATCCCAATTATCTGGCGCCCACGCCGGCGATGACCATCGTGCAGCTCGAGCCCAGCATGAACGAGGGCAGTCTGGCGCGCGGTTTCACGCTGCCCAGGGGCACGATGCTGCGCGGGCACGTCGCACCGGGCGAGCAGACGCCCTGCGAGTTCTCGACCGGGCACGCCATGACCCTGTGGCCGCTGGTGGTGGAGCACGCGGAAATCATGGGCGTGCCGGGTGACCTGCCGTTGGCCGGCATGGGGCTGGGCGGGCGCCAGGCACCGGTGCGTGCGGCGCTGCGCATTCGCCTGGCGGTCAAGGGGGGCAACAGCCTGGAAGCGCTGGACCTGGATCAGCTGATGTTCCATCTGAATGGTCGTGACGCGCCCATGCAGCGGTTGCTGTCGTTGCTGATGGCACAGGGCACGGCCGTGATCTGCCATGACAGCGACGCCTCCATGCGCTGGGTGCACCGACTCTCACACGACACGCTGCGCCACGAAGGTTTCGACGACGAGCAGGCATTGCTGCCGTGCGCGAGCCGGAGCTTCCAGGGGTACCGGCTGCTGCAGGAGTACTTTGCGTTTGCGGCGCGGTTCCTGTTTTTCAGCGTCAACGGCCTGGCCGCGATCAAGCCGGCGCTGGCGCGCGCGAACATCAAGAACGGCACCCGGTCGTTCTGCCTGACCGTGCTGCTGCCCGATCAGGCCACCGATCTCGAGTCCATCATCGATGCCAGCCATCTCGCGCTGCATTGCACGCCCGCGGTCAATCTGTTCGAGCGTCGCACCGATCGCATTGCGGTCAACGCGCGCACCCATGAATATCATGTGGTTGTCGATCGCACGAGACCGCTGGATTTCGAGGTGAGCGCCATCCGGTCCGTCACCGGGCATGGCACGAATGCCGCCGCCAACCAGTCGTTTCGACCCCTGTATGGTGCGGTGGCGGGCGAGTCAGGCAGCCATGGGGCGTATTACGCCGTGCGGCGCGAGCCACGCCTGTTGTCCGAGACCGCGCGCAGTCATGGCACACGCACCGGCTATGTCGGCAGCGAGGTGTTCCTGTCGCTGGTGGACCAGCATGAAGCGCCATTTTCCGAAGGGCTGCGCCATGTGTCGGTGCAGGCGCTGTGCACCAACCGGGACCTGTCACTGCTGCTCACGCGCGGCGCGAAGACGGACTTTTCGTTGAGGGTGTCAGCCCCCGTTCAGACGATCCGCATTTTGCGCGGCCCCTCCCGACCACAACCCATGCTGGCCGATGGCGCCACGACCTGGAGGCTGATCAGTCATCTGGCGCTGAACCATCTGAATTTCATGGACATGGATGCTGAACAGGGCGCCGCCACCTTGCGCGAACTGCTGAGCATGTATGGCAATCGCGCCGATCCGGTGGTGGCCAAACAGATCGATGGCGTGCGCCATGTGCGTGCGCAGGCGGTGCACCGGCGGCTTCCCATGCCCGGGCCGATTGTCTTCGGTCGTGGCGTGGCACTGGAATTGGCGGTGGACGATGCTGCCTTCTCGGGCATCAGCCCTTATTTGCTGGGCGCCGTGCTCGAACGTTTTTTTGCACGCCATGTGTCGATCAATATGTTCACGGAATTGACCCTTTCGAGCCTGCAGCAGGGGCGGGTGGCACACTGGCCCGCACGTGTGGGTACAAGGCAGGCCGTCTAGATGCGAGATTCGGTTGCTTTCGATGAGGGATGCACGGCACTGTGGCGGCGGCTGCGCGAGGCGCCGCACGAACACGACCTGTATCACGCCTTGCGCTGGATCGATGCGCGCGCAGGCGGCGGCGCACTGCTGGGACGCGCGAGTCGACCACAGGATGAGCCGGTGCGCATGCGTCAGACGCCTGCGCTGGAATTCGCACCCGCCACGCTGGCGCCGGCGCGTGACCCGCGCCCGGGGCGCCCGCCCGAAGTGTCCATCTACAGCTTTGGCCTGTTCGGGCCGAACGGGCCGTTGCCCCTGCATCTGACGGAGTTCGTGCGCGAGCGCGAGCATCATCATGGCGACCGCACTTTGTCGGCGTTCGCCGATATCTTCCATCACCGGGCGATTCTGCTGTTCTATCGGGCCTGGGCCGATGCCCAGGGTGTGGTGGGCATGGACCGCCCGGACAACCGGTTCGAGCGCCATGTCGCCAGCCTGGTCAACATGGGTTCGCCTTCGATGCGCGGACGGGATTCCCTGCCGGACCACGCCAAGTACTTCATGGCGCCGCATCTGGTTCGTCAGACCCGCAATCCCGAAGGCCTGGTGCACATTCTGCAGTCGTTTTTCGAGGTACCGGTTCGACTGGAATCGTTCGTGGTGCACTGGGTCGAACTGGAGCCCGGCCAGTGTCTGGCGCTGGGTGCGCGTTCGCGTGGCGCAGGGGGCCTGGGGCGCGACAGTGTCATGGGTCTGGCCGTGCGGGATGCGCAGCATCGGTTTCGTCTGGAGATCGGCCCGGTGTCGCTGGCCACCTACCGATCCTTTTTGCCCGGCGCACCCCGTGCGCGCCAACTGGTGGACTGGGTGCGTCACTACGTCGGGATCGAGTTCGGCTGGGAGGTGCGGCTGATCCTGCAGCGCGAACAGGCAACAGGCGTTCGCCTGGGCGAACGCTCAACTCCGCTGGGACTGTCGAGCTGGCTGGGTCGGCGCGAGGAGGTTGATGGCGATGCCTGTGACCTGACCCTGGATATGGAAGCCCGCATGCGCCAGCTGCACCCGCAAGCCCCACACACCCGGCAGGCCCGTCCTGCCGAGATTTCAACCGTTGAGTAAGCGACATGTCCGACATCAATCGTGCCGAAGTGTTCGAAAAGCTCGATCCCGTTCTGTTCAAGGCGCTGGAAGGCGCGACCGCATTCTGCAAGTTGCGCGGCAATCCGTATGTGGAACTGGTGCACTGGCTGCATCAGCTGCTGCAGGCACAGGACAACGATCTGGGTGTGATCGTGCACCGGTTCGAGTTGTCGGAATCG
>JBAZPE010000464.1:0-3110 GCA_041648375.1 Burkholderiaceae bacterium
AGCCAGCGCATTGACGACGTTGGCCACGACCATGCGCGGCAGCGACAGGGCGGCATGAACCGGGCCGTACATCCGTCCCACAAAATAGAAGCGCTGAATGATGCGCAGGGTGATGGCGACCAGGTTCGCAGCCATGACCCAGGCTACCCAGCTATCTGGTGCAAAGGCCGAGGGAAAATAGATGTCCCACCAGCCCATCACGTCCGCCAGATAGAACAGGAGATACTGCGCGAAGACGATATAGGCAATGATCGCGATGAACGATGTGACCAACCCCTTTCGATCCCGGAACAGCAGATACTTGGTTGCCAGTGAGCCTTCCCAACCGACCTGTTGCCAGCCCTGCAGGCCAATTCCCAGGGTCCATCGCGCCTTCTGCCGATAGGCGGTTTTGACGGTATCCGGAAAATACTCTCGCACGCTCATCGGCAGCGACAGCAGCGCGATTCTGTCCTGACCAAAACCGAACCAGGTCTTTCGATGCACGGCATACTCGACGTTGAATAAACCGAAGATCTGTTTCATGCCCAGCCTTCCGAGGCGCGCACCAATGTCGTAGTCCTCGGTCAGACTATCGGTGTTGAAGGGTTGATTGCAGGTCTGGCGGGAGAGTTCAGCTAACGCCTTGTGCGAGAAACAGGTCCCTACGCCGGCCGATGGCACACTGCCTGACATGCTCTCGCGCACGACCAAGTCCTTGCTGTGCCATTCTGCAAACTCATCCATATAGGTGCCTGCCACCAACTCATACCAGTGGCGCTGCAGTGAAGTCACCGGAAGTTGAATGAAGTCGATCCGGGGTAGCAGGTAGTTGTAGTACTTCAGCTCGAGCGGATGCAGGATGTCTTCACTGTCGTGCAGCACAGCACCCGCATAAGGTTGGCCGGTCAGCTGCTCCTGTTTGAAAATCGCCTGGACGATCCAGTTCAGGCAGTCGGCCTTGCAGGTGGGGCCCGCGTGCGGCACCTCGACACGCACCAGCTGCCGATAGCGCCGGCGCATGCGTTCCACCTCTCGAATGGTCGCGGCGTCGTTGCAATAGGTTCCGACAAATATCGTGTATTGCTTGTATTCCAGTGTGGAGACCATGTTTGCCAGCATCGCCGCGATCACGTCGTATTCCTGCCATGCCGGCACCATGATCGCCATGGGCTGTTCCGTGCGCTCACGCAGTTGGGCTGCCGATAGGGGGGCATGCTTGCGTTTGATCGTCAGGCTGCGCCAGATCGTGCGCGACCAATACCAGGCATCAATGAACAGATCGTCGATGCTCGATATCAGAATCAGCACAGCAATGCCTGCCGCCAGGCACTCCAGCGCCCGGTAGTAGTCAGCGAAAAGATAGGGCGAGTAGAGTGAAGACACGTGTGCGCTCGCTATTTTTTAGTTTTGCGCGAACGGGCTGCCCAGGCGGCAAACAACAGAACGATGAAGCCAAGCGTTGCAATTAATACTGCGGGCATGCCCCATGACAGGTATCGGCCCCAAGGCATATCGGTCTCGCGCCACGCCGAGGTAGTGGCCTGCTCGCCACCTCTGACCCAGGCGATCAGGTCGGCAGGTATGAATGAAGGGCGGGCACCGGTAACGATGCCACGTGTGGCGATTCGATCGTCCTGCTCGCTGACCGCGTGCCACAGCAATCCGTATTGTTCACCCGCGCGCACCACCTCGGCCGTGCTGACCTGAGAGACGCCCTGGGCGTCGCGCCATCGTGTTTCATGGCCCGTCATATGCACGATGCCCGGTTGATTTCCCGACACGTGTTCGCTCTCGCTTACCAGCACGGTCGCAAGAGAAAGAAAGGGGCGCTTCGGTGCCGCCGCTTGATCGGTGGCGACCACCACCAGCGCGCTGCGCGATGGCGTCAGGCCACTTGCGGCGGCCAGTCGAATGACACGCAGCAACTGTGTAGGCGCGTCGTTCAGGTAGGCAGCGGGAATCAGCAATTCCGGGCTGCCTGCCAGCAGGGGCATAATGCCGCCGAAGGTGCCATCCGGTTTGCTGTCATTTGCACTGATATAGCTTGAAGGCAGGACGTTGGCTGGAAACCCTTGGGGCACTTCGTTGCAGTCAGCCGATACGGGCTGGCGCTGGAACGAGACGCGCAGCATGTTGTCAACGCCCAACACATAACCAGGCACGCGTGCCACCATTCGTTCGGACGTGCCGTCTGCATTCATCTGCCGTGCAGCAAGCAGAATGTCGTTCCAGAAGAGCGACACCACGGGGCGAGTGGGCGATGCGCCAGGTGACATGGCAACATCCAGCACGAGTTCCTGAGGAATCCGGCCATCACGGGACAGGGCACTGAGCGGCAGATTCGAACTCCAGTCGCCGCGCGCCAGAACGTCAAATTGCGTGCTCGTGCCACCCAGGCGAATCAGGCGTGTGCCACGCGTTGCGTCTTGCGCCGCAGCTTTCTGCGGCATGAGCAATGCCTCCCGGTTGACCAGCATGCTGCGTTTGTCGTCCTCCAGTGCGTCAGCAGCCCAGCCGCCGGATTGCGCACTGACTGCGATGACGGTTGCAGCGCCCAGTGTGGCCAGCTCGATCTTGTGTGCGCTGCCGTCGGCTTTTTCCAGGGTGGTGCGCGATGCGCGCCAGGCGTCGAAAGCGACCAGGCCATCCGGCGAGTCTGCAAGCGCAACGCGCAACGCATCCATTGCCTGACCCACGAGCCCGGCGAGCGTGTCATCCACGACAGCGATATCGCCGAGCGCCCCGTCCGGGCTGATCATGATCCACGCACCGATCTCGGCCATGTTTTCGAAGCGGTGCACGTTTTTGCCACCCAGTGCCGAGAATGCGGGCAAGGCGCTCAGCGCCGGAGCAAGCGCTGTCGAGCGCAGATCGACCTGATCGCCCACGACTGGAAATGCACGCACGGAGGCCTGCTTGCCGGCACGGGCAAGCGCGACCCCCAACCGCCACGCCGAATCGAACGCCTTTTCGCTCAGGTGCTGCCCGCTGATCAGAATGAGGGGACTTCCCGGCAATGCCGACCAGGCATCGTCAACGCTTGCCAGCGCTGCCGTGTCGTAGCGATAGCGCAGCTGCGTATCGGGGTCGATGATCAGCACATTACCCAAGGTATGCGTGGTTTCGCA
>JBAZPE010000465.1:0-3110 GCA_041648375.1 Burkholderiaceae bacterium
TGCTGCCGCTGACCTACACCATGGCGCCGGTCGCCGCGCTCATGATGCTCGCCGGGATCTACTACGGTGCCCAATATGGCGGGGGCATCACCTGCATTCTGCTGAACCTTCCCGGCACCGCATCGCATGCGGTCGCCTGCCTGGATGGCCATCCGCTGGCCAAGCAGGGCAAGGCCGGCTCTGCGCTGTTCATGCTGATCTTCTCGTCGTTCTGCGGCGCAATTGTCGGCATTGCCACCATGGTGCTGTTCTCGCCCATTCTGGTGGACGTGGCATTCAAGTTCGGCCCTGCCGAATACTTCTCGATGATGATGTTGGGCCTGCTCGCCGGTTCGACGCTGGCCAAGGGATCAGCGGTCAAAGGTGTAGCGATGGTGGTGCTCGGTCTGATCATTGGTGTGATCGGCACCGATGTGAATACGGGCACGATGCGCTTCACCTTCGGCGTGCTTGAGCTCAGCGATGGCTTCCAGCTGGTGGCACTTGCCATGGGCCTGTTCGGTCTGTGCGATTTCCTGGCCAACGTGAACAAGTTCGGTGCGGTCGGCAACGTTGCCGCAGCCGGCAAGATGAGCATGAAATCCATGCGTCCGCAGGCAGGCGACATCAAGCAGTCCCTCATGCCCATCGTGCGCGGCACGGGTATTGGTGCGGCGCTCGGCGTGTTGCCTGGCACTGGTCCGACGATTGCATCGTTCATTTCCTACGCGACAGAAAAACGCGTGGCCAAAGAGCCGCGTCGTTTCGGGCGTGGCGCCATCGAAGGGCTGGCCGGACCTGAAGCGGCCACCAGTTCAGCCGCACAAACCAGCTTCATTCCGACGATGAGTCTGGGTATCCCAGGTGACCCCGTCATGGCGCTGATGCTGGGCGCGCTCATCATTCACGGCATCCAACCGGGTCCGCAGATGATGATCGAGCACATGGACCTGTTCTGGGGCCTGATCGCAAGCTTCTGGATCGGGAACCTTGCGCTGGTCGTGCTGAACCTGCCGTTGATCGGCATGTGGGCAAAACTGCTGGCTGTGCCCTACAAGTACTTGTTCCCCTCCGCACTGTTCTTCATATGTGTGGGCGTCTACAGTACGAACAACAACCTGTTCGATGTGGGCATGGTGCTGTTGTGCGGCCTGGGTGGTTATGCCTTTATCAAGCTGAAGTTCGAAGCCGCGCCCTTGCTGCTGGGCTTTGTGCTGGGGCCCATGGTCGAGGAAAACTTCCGCCGTTCGCTGTTGTTGAGCCGCGGTGACATGTCGGTCTTCTTCACCCGACCGATCAGTGCCGGATTCCTCACGGCCAGCGGCCTGCTCATTGCCTGGCTGGTGTTCTCCTGGGCACGCAACCGCCGTAAAGTCAGTCTGCGCACAGCAGATCAGACCTAGGCATCGTATGCACGCCCGAGTCTGGGCGTGTCACGATCGACCAAGCGCCCGGCAGCTGGACATACGTCCTCGCTGCGGGGTGCTTTTTTTATCTGGTTGTGCAGGGCGGTGGTGCTGTGGGCCTTTATCTGCAAAGCTCACGCCTACATCCTGATATCGACCATCGGTTCGTCAGCAGACCATCGACGTGCGCATCATCAGATGATCGACGACCAAGCATCATCAGATGATCGACGACCAAGCATCATCAGATGATCGACGACCATCGCATCGTCAGATGATCGACGACCATCAGGTTTCCGGGTCAGTGCGTCCGCCAGATCTGGGCTCTTTCATCACAAGGCGCTCGGCCAGGAAATCCACCAGCAGGCGCACGGCGGGCATCATGCCGCGACGCGATGGATAAATAATGTGCAGCAGCCCGTCAACGGAGCGCCACTGGGGCAGAAGCTCCACCAGCTTGCCTGCCCGTCTGGCATCCTGTGTCGCAATCGTCGGAAGCAGCGCAATGCCGCGACCGCGCTCGGCGGCTTCGACCAGAATGCTGAAGTCATTGCACACCAGGCTGGGCGAGACGCTGAATGCGTGGTGATTGTCCGCTACATCGCGCAGCGTCCATCGCGGGTCGGCGCCGGGTTCCGTGAAGCTCAGGGTGCGATGGCGAATCAATTCGTCTGGATGTGTCGGGGTACCGAAGCGTGTCAGGTAAGCTGGACTGGCAACCAGGCACCCACCGCTGCTGCCCAGGTGCCTGACCACCAGCTCCGCGTCGGTATTGAGTTGCTCCCGCACACGGATGGCAAGGTCGACGCCTTCGCTGATGAGGTCCACGCGTCGATTCGTCACCAGCACTTCGACGGTGACATCAGGCCAGGCATCCAGAAATTCGGGTAACGCGGGCGCGAGCATCTGTTGGGCGATGGCCACCGGGCAACTGATGCGCACCGACCCCGCTGGCTCTGCCTTCAGATGCTGCATGGCGTCGTGTGCCGCGCGTGCGGACGCCGCCATCTCCTGGCAGTAATGCAAAAACCGTTCGCCAGCTGTCGTCAGCCGCAGGCGACGTGTCGTGCGTTGAAGCAGACGCATGCCCAGCGCCTCTTCGAGCACGGTCATGCGTCTGGACAGGCGTGATTTCGGAATATTCAGCGCGCGCGAGGCTGCACTAAACCCACCGTGCTCGACGATTTGAGAGAAGTAATAAAGATCGTTGAGGTCTTGCATGCCGAGTCATTTAGGCATTGCGCATGGTGCTGCGCAATGCAATCGAGAGCGGAAGGTCAAAGCGCGCCGGATTAGTGCGGCTTGCGCAGGCGCGTCAGCAGGCTCGAGGTATCCCAGCGTCCCCCGCCGGCCTGTTGAACATCACCATAGAACTGATCGACCAGTGCGGTCAGTGGCAAACGCGCGCCGTTGACGCGAGACTCGTCCAGCACCAGCCCCAGATCCTTGCGCATCCAGTCCACGGCGAAGCCGAACTCAAACTTGCCATCAACCATCGTGCCGCCACGATTCTCCATCTGCCAGCTCTGTGCGGCCCCCTTGCTGATCACATCGAGCACCAGCTTCATGTCCAGATCGGCAGCCTCACCAAAGGCAATGGCTTCGGACAGACCCTGAACCACACCGGCGATGCAGATCTGGTTGACCATCTTCGCCAGTTGTCCTGCACCCGCACTACCCACGAGGGTGACGGCACGTGCGAACACCGAGGCAATCGGTTTGATG
>JBAZPE010000466.1:0-3104 GCA_041648375.1 Burkholderiaceae bacterium
GCGGTTTCCATGTCTTGAAGCTGACCGGCGAAGAGCCGGCTCAGAAACAGTCGCTCGCCGAAGTCCGTGGGCAGCTCGAAGAGGAAGTGCGCAAGGAGTTGGCGGCCAAGCAGTTCGACACCATGGGCCGCAATCTGACCGCAGCCGTGAACGATCAGACCGACAGCCTCGACCCCGCTGCCAAGGCCTCCGGCCTGACGCTGCGCAGCGCCGCAGGCATCACCCGCACGAATCTGTTGCCGGCCGATGAAGTGGGCAAGAATGCAGCCAGCGCCAGCCCGGATGCGCAGATGCTGGACGATCCCCGCGTGCGTCAGGCCCTGTTCACGCCCGAAGTTCTGGATCAGAAACTGAACGCCAGCATCATCACGCTGGACGCGGCCAAGCTGCTGGCCATCCGCGTCTCCAAGGTCACGCCTCAGCGCGTGCCCGAACTGGCCACGGTGACCGACCGCATCCGTGACACCATCACGGCTGAGCGCGCCGCGCAGGCCGCGCGTGCGGCAGGCGAAGCCCTGGTCAAATCGTTGCAGGCCTCGGCCCCGGCCGCGCCTGCGGCGACCCCAGGCACCCCTGCATCGGCAAGTGCAACGCCGGCATCCGCAAACGGCCAGGCAGCGCCTGCAGAGACGACGGCAACCCCCGCTGTCACGCCCGAGGCCTCGGGCGCACAGGGCACCTCGCTGCGAGGCTTTGGTGCGCCCCAGGTGGTGTCGCGTCAGGACGCAGGCTCACTCTCGCAAACCGTGCTGCTGCCCGTGCTGCGTATGCCCGCCACCGCCTTGCCGGGCTACACCGGCGTGGTGCAGGGCGATGATTACGTCGTCGTTCGCCTGGACAAGATCGAAGCCGGCCAGATTGATCCCGCCCTGCGTGACAATCTGAACACCCAGATCAACGATATCTGGGGCGAAGCTGAAAACCGCGCCGTGATCCAGATGCTGCGTGAGCAGTACAAGGTCAAGGTGCTGCCTGAAGCCGCCCGCGTGATCGAAGGTGATCCTTCACCTGCAGGCTGATGACAAAAGAGCCCATGCATGCATGGGCTCTTTTTATTTAAGTGTGATGGTTGGTGCTGTGCTTACCGCGCTTTGAGCATGGGCTCAAGGGTGGGCCAGACGTTATCGAACAGCTTTTGCTGCGCATCCTCGTTCGGATGAATGCCATCAGGCAGGAAGTAGGTGTCGTTCAAGGCAATGCCTTCGAAAAAGAAGGGGACCAGCTCGGTCTCATGGGCCTTGGACACCGAGACGAACATATTCTTGAATTCATCGGCATACTTGCGTCCGAAGTTGGGCGGGATCATCATGCCCACCAGCAGGGTGCGGGCGCCGGCTTGCCGGGCTTTCTCCACAATCCCCGACAGGTTTTTCTCGGCGGCAGCCAGGCTCAATCCGCGCAGGGCGTCATTGCCACCCAACTCCAGAATCATGATGGCGGGTTTGTGTCGATCGATGGCCGCCGGTGCGCGAGCGGCCCCGCCACTGCTGGTGTCACCACTGATGCTGGCGTTGATCACTGAATAGTCGGGATACTCCTTGGCCAGACGCTGGCGAAGTATATTGACCCAGCCCGAGTCTCGCGCAATGCCATATTCGGCCGACAGGCTGTCGCCAATGACCAGGATATTTTTTTCTTTGGAACCCGCTGCGGCGGACGCTGTCTGAGCCTGCGCGAGCGAGACTTGCGATGCGACGATACAGGCTGCGGCAACACTTTTTAAGATACGGGAAAACAGAGGCATGACGAAAATCAACTCGATTGAGGTCCAGGGGCTTGGAAAGGATGTTGCCGACGCGTCGGGTACGTTGTCCATACTCGATGGCATTGAGTTTGCCCAGCAGTCAGGGACGGCCTTGGCCATCACGGGCAGCTCGGGCTCCGGCAAGTCTACCTTGCTCGGACTACTGGCCGGCCTGGATGTTCCCTCACGCGGCACCGTCAAATTGTCCGGCATCGATTTGTTTGCGCTGGACGAAGACGGTCGGGCCAAGCTGCGCGCGGAACAGCTGGGGTTCGTATTTCAATCATTCCAATTGTTGCCACATCTGACCGCGCTGGAAAACGTCATGCTGCCGTTGGAGTTGGCGGGCAAGCCAGCGCGCGAGGCTGCGACAGCCATGCTGGATCGGGTGGGGTTATCGCATCGCTTGCACCACTATCCGCGCACCCTGTCAGGCGGCGAACAGCAGCGGGTATCCCTGGCTCGCGCGTTCGTGGTCGAGCCTGCACTCCTCTTTGCCGATGAGCCCACCGGTAGTCTGGACGCGGCCACGGGCGAAAAAATCATCGACCTGATGTTTTCCTTGCATGACGAGTCGGGTGCGACGCTGGTGCTGGTCACGCACGACAGCGCCCTGGCGGCCCGCTGTAGCCAGCAACTTGTCTTGGCGGCAGGGCGCCAGCGCAGCGCGTCCTTCGCCTGATCGCGTCAGGTCGTACCGGGTTGTGGCGATCGCGTTCTGCGCATCCGTCGAACGTTATGCCATTCATAGGCGGCAATCGATATGCCACTGGCACATATCACACCGATGCCGATCCAGGTCACCTGGTCCGGGAAGTGACCCCATATCAGCCAGCCCAGGCCAGCGGCACTGAGGATCTGCAGGTAAATGAACGGCGCCAGGGTCGATGCCGCAGCGTTGCGGTAGGCCATGATTTGGAGCAAGTGACCGATCGAGCCGGTCACGCCCGTGGAAATCAGCAGCACCCACTGTGTGACCGACAGCCTGGACAATGCCGCACCCACCGCATCCAGTTGCCACAGCAAAATGGGCGTGAGCAAGAGTGTGCCCAGTGCACCGGTCCAGATCAGTGAGGTGAACGGGTCATCGCCAGCAATCTTGCGGGTGCTGACGTGCTGCACACACATCGTGCAGGCGGTGGCCAGGCCCAGCAGGGTGCCGATAGGATGCAGGCCGGCGCCGGGCCTCACGATAATGAGCACGCCCACGAAGGCAATGCCTGCAGCGGCCCACCGCGCGGCGCTGGGTTTTTCTTTCAGCAGATAGGGCGCGACGGTCAGGGTGAGCAGGGGCGCCAGAAAGTTGATGGCCGACGCTTCGGCCAGTGGCAGGTATCGCAAAGTAGAGAAAAAAAGCATG
>JBAZPE010000467.1:0-3095 GCA_041648375.1 Burkholderiaceae bacterium
GACAAGGTCGCCCGGTTCGAACCGTATGAAGGCTACAAGCTTGGCTTCACCATCCAGTTCGACCACCCGATGATTCCCGCCAAGCAGTCGCGCGCGGAGATCGAGTTCTCGACCCTGGCCTACACCAAGGAAATCTCCCGCGCGCGCACGTTCGGTTTCATGCGCGACCTGGAGTACATGCGCGAGCGCAATCTCGGCCTGGGTGGCTCGATGGACAACGCCATCGTGCTGGACGAGTTCCGCGTGCTCAACGATGACGGCCTGCGCTACGCCGACGAGTTCGTGCGCCACAAGATTCTCGATGCGATCGGCGATCTCTATCTGGCCGGTGGCCAGGTCCTGGGCGCCTATGAAGGGTTCAAGTCGGGGCATGCCCTGAACAACAAGCTGGTGCGCGCGCTGCTGGCCGATGCCTCGGCGTGGGAGTGGGTGAGCTACGAATCGCCGGCCGCTCCGGCCCCGGTGGCGTATGGAATGCCCGCCTACGCGTAAGATGGTTTTTGCAAGCCATTGAAATGAAAGAAAAAACAACGGCGCCGATGGCGCCGTTCGCGTATCCGGACCGGACGCCCGCGCTGGCGTTGACGTGAATGAACCGTGGGGGTGCCTACGTCACGGATTTGTGAACCCGATCAATTTATCGTCGATGTTTAACGCGTTTCTAACAAAACGCTAACGACTGGGCGACCATCCACCGCTACGATGCTGGCCGGCTCCCTGCCAAGTTCACATGCTCGTGACGCGGCGGGGAAGGGGCTGGATGCCCCGATGCAGTCAGGAGGTGGAGGACGAATCCACGTCGTGCAGACAAGCCAAGGCGTCGCGTAGCCCTTTGTGCGTGGCGGCTGAAACTGCGTGGGGGCCATTCCGGTTGTCGAGCGCTGGGGAGCGCGGTGGAGGGGCAGACGCAGTCTTGACGGTCACCTTGGTGACTTTCAGCCCGATGGACCGGGCCGCGTCGATGAGCTGGGCTTCGGCAAGCCGCACCTTGGCATGCCAGACCGGGGACTCGACGAGAAAAACGAGGTGTTCGCCGTTCACATTCGCCAGCCGGCAACGGGTGGCCAGGGTGGGCGGCAAATGGGGGCGCAACTGCCGGTCCAGAGCATCGAGCCACAAGGCTCGGCGCAACGGGTTTCCGGATTTGTCCGCCATGACTGCATCCAGCGCCGGTTTCGGTGTTGAAGCAGGACGGGCACTGGATTTCGGCTCAGACATGAAAACTCACTGATGGCATTCAAAAAGATCGTAATCAAAACGCGTGAAGGACAGGCCAAGACGCCGCTGGCGCGTTTGCGTTTCTACTTCGAGGATCGACCCCGGGCCCTGCTGGGCAGTGTACTGGGGGTGGGCTGCCTGATCGGCTTTGGTGCCGGTATTGGTGGCAGCATGTTCAATGATTCCCGCCTCCACGCCAAGGTCGCCCAGCAGGAGCGCGAGCTGGCACAGGCCCGGAAAGACGCCCAGACCCAGGTCAACGCGCTGGCAGCGCGGATGGGCGAACTGCAGGCGCAGGCCACCCGTCTCAACGCCCTGGGCGAACGACTGACCCAGATGGGCAAACTGGAAGACGGCGAATTCGACTTCAACGAGACCCCCGGCCTCGGTGAAGGTGAAGCCGGCCCGACCCAGGACATCCCGGTCAGCGCGGTCAATGCCGACTTACAGGTGCTGGAGCAGCGCTTCGCTGCTTCAGGCCGCCAGCTGTCGGTGATGGAGTCGCTGATGTTCGACCACCAGCTCGAACAGAACGCCGTTCCGGGTCGCATGCCGATCCGCAACACCTACATCACCTCCAATTTCGGTACCCGCAGCGATCCGTTCGGTCGCGGTGCGGCCACCCACAAGGGCATGGATTTCCACGCCCGCGTTGGCGATCCGGTGATGTCCGTGGCCGACGGCGTGGTCAGCTTCGCCGGGGTCAAGGGCGGTTACGGCAACGTGGTCGACGTGGACCACGGCAATGGCTATGTGACCCGCTACGCGCATAATTCGCGCCTGGTGGTGAAGCCCGGCGATCTGGTCCGGGCCGGTCAGGAAGTGGCCAAGGCCGGTTCCACGGGCCGTTCCACCGGTGCCCACGTGCACTTCGAGGTCTGGGAAAACGGGCAGGTGGTCAATCCCCGCAAGTTCCTGGGCGATGGCGGCAATACCCCGGTCGGGCGCGTTTCGCGCGGCTGATCCACTTGGGCGGGGGTGCTTGAAACGTACGCCCCCCGTCCCAAGCTACAATGGGTGTTGCCATAGACAGGGCGCAGTGCGCCCTGTTTCGTTTGCGGCCGATGGCTCCCCGTGGGGAGCCTCGCCGTTGGGGCGTCTCATTCCAACCGGTTCCTTCAATGATCAACAGCCTGCTTACCCGCGTCTTCGGCAGTCGTAATGAACGACAGCTGCGCCAGCTCAACCGCATCGTCGCCAAGATCAATGCGTTGGAGCCGGACATCGAAAAGCTCTCCGACGAGCAGCTCAAGGCCAAGACGCCGGAATTCAAGCAGCGCATCGCCGACGGTGAAGCCTTGGACAAGGTCCTCCCGGAAGCGTTCGCAGTCTGCCGCGAGGCCAGCCGCCGCGTGCTCGGCATGCGCCACTACGACGTGCAGCTGATCGGCGGCATGGTGCTGCACCTGGGCAAGATTGCCGAAATGCGCACCGGTGAAGGCAAAACCCTGGTGGCGACCCTGCCGGTCTACCTCAATGCGCTGGAAGGCAAGGGCGTTCACGTGGTGACCGTCAATGACTACCTGGCCCGCCGCGACTCGGCCCAGATGGGCAAGCTGTACAACTGGCTGGGCCTGAGCGTGGGCGTGGTCTACCCGGGCATGCCGCACAGCGACAAGCGCGAGGCCTACGGCAGCGACATCACCTACGGCACCAACAACGAATTCGGCTTTGACTACCTGCGCGACAACATGGCGCTGTCGCGCGCGGACCGCTACCAGCGCGGCCTGCACTATGCGATCGTCGACGAGGTCGACTCGATCCTGATCGACGAAGCCCGTACCCCGCTGATCATCTCCGGCCCGGCCGACGACTCCCCGGAGCTGTACATCCGCGTCAACCGCGTCGTGCCGCACCTGATCAAGCAGGAAGCGGAG
>JBAZPE010000468.1:0-3093 GCA_041648375.1 Burkholderiaceae bacterium
CCATCTCAATCAAGTCTTGAGCAATCCTCTCTACTCATTGGCAGCGGGCCTGGCCGCACCGATTTTTAATGCAGGCCGGCTGGCCGCGGGACACGAGCTCGCACAGGCGAGACGCGAGGAACTTCTCGCAGACTATCGGCAGACCATCCTGGCGGCCTTTGCCGACACACAATCAGCGTTGGCCAACATGCATGGCGTACAAGCGCAGCTGGATGCCCAGAGCGAAGAACTGGCCCAGGCCCAGCGAGTGCTCGCGTTATCTGAATCGCGCTACCGTTCAGGGGCTGACACCCTGCTGGTGTTGCTCGACGCGCAGCGCACCCTGTACGCTGCGCAGGACGAAGCGGCCCGCCTGCGTGCGCTGCAACTGCAGGCAGCAATTGATCTGTACAAGGCGCTGGGCGGGGGGTGGCGGCGCGATGAGTCCCGCTGAAATGATGCCAGCCGACCTATCTCTGTGTCGAAGGCGACTCCCCTGCGATATACCCCGCATTCATATCGTGAAGCTTATGTATCAAGCCCGGCCACCAACACATACTTGACCTCCACATACTCTTCGATACCGTAGTAACTTCCCTCGCGGCCATAGCCCGAATGCTTCACCCCGCCAAATGGGACCGACGCAGTGCCCACAGAGCCGGAATTCAGAATCACCATGCCAGCTTCGATATTTCTGGATAGTCGAAAAGATCGTCCGAGATCACGTGTGAACACGTATGCGACCAGACCATACTCTGAAGTGTTCGCGCGGCCGACGACCTCGTCTTCAGTCTTGAACCGATAAATCGCGAATACCGGCCCAAAAATCTCGGTCTGCGCAATGCGCATCTCGTCAGTCACATGCGAGAGTATGGTTGGCTCGTAGAAGAGACCGCCCTTTGCATGCGGCTTTGCGCCAAGCACGACTTGGGCACCGCCCAGCGTGGCCTCTTCCACCAGTTCAGCGACCTTGTCCAACGCCTGCTGATTGATCAGCGGGCCAACGACGAAGGTGTCCTGCATGCCCTGATCGACGGGGATCCGTGAGACCTTTTCAGCGAGCACTTCGATGAAGCGGTCATGGATGGCATCCTGCACATAAACCCGATTGGGCGAGATGCAGACCTGGCCGGAATTACGCAACTTGGCCGATACGAGCGCGGTGGTGGCGTCCTCAATGCTGGCATCGTCGAAGACGATGAATGGCGCGTTGCCACCGAGTTCCAGGGTCATCTTTTTAAGGTCGCTGCCGCACGCCGCGGCAAGCAGTTTTCCTACGGCAGTCGAGCCGGTGAAGGAAATTTTCCGGATGCGGGCGCTGCCTGTGAACAATTCGCCGATTTGCCTGGGATCGCCCGTCACCATTTCGAACACACCCTCCGGAATACCGGCATTGCGTGCGTACTCGAGCATTTTGTACGCTGTCAGCGGAGTCAGCTCAGAAGGTTTGATGATCATTGTGCACCCTGCCGCCAGGGCAGTGGCGATCTTGCGGGCAATCATCATGAAGGGAAAGTTCCATGGCGTGATGGCCGCGGTCGGGCCGGTCGGCTCCTTGAAAATCAGAACCTGGGCATTTGCCGCATGAGAAGGAATCGTATCGCCATACACGCGCTTGGCCTCTTCGGCATACCACTCGATAAACCCCAGGCCGTAGTCGATTTCGCCCAGCGCTTCGGACATGCATTTGCCGTTTTCCTTAACCATGATGTCGGCGAACATTCTTTTGTCGTCACGCATCAGTTCAAACCAGCGTCTGAGCAGATCACCGCGTTCTTTCGCCAGCCGGCGCGACCAGCGGGGAAATGCCTCGCAGGTGCGATCAATGGCGGCGGTGACCTCGGCGGAATTGAAAGCGGGCGCCTGGCCCACTACTGAACCGTCTGCAGGATTGATAACTGTGATCATTGCGTTGTTGCTCCATAAGATTGCACGCTATTCCGGCTTGATGCCGGCCGCCTTCACGACTCGCCCCCACGTCTCATACTGCTCGGATTGAAACGAGCTCAGCTCGGCCGAGGTCGATGTCCACGCCTGCGTGGCCGACTGACTGAAGAAAGATTGAGCCTGCGGGCTTTGTGTGGCCGACACCAGCAGATCTCGCAAGCGCTGCGCTATGTCGGGCGGTGCATTCGCAGGCAGATAGGCGGCAAACCAATAGCCGATGTCATAGTCCTTGATGCCGGCCTCGGCCAATGTCGGCACGTCCGGAAGCTGCGGCAACCGTGCGGCCGTGGAGGCACCCAGTGGACGCAGCTTGCCTGACTGGATTTGCGGCAGCCCGGTCACGGTGTCGATGACCATCATGTCGATGTGCCCGCCGAGCAGATCGTTCAACGCCACCGGGTTGCTGTTGTAGCCCACCCAGACGATGTCTGTCTGACTGAGCTGCTTGAACATCTCCGCGGCCATGCGACTGGACGAGTTGCCACTGCCAAAGCTGAGTTTTCCCGGGTTTCGGCTGGCCGTCTGCACTAATTGATCAACAGATGCGTAGGGTGAATTCGCAGGCACCACGAGCACCATGCCGCCACGACCCAACGAGGTCAACGGCGTGAAGTCCTTGATGGGATCGTAGGGCAACGACTTGAAAAAATGGGGATTGGCCGCCTGGGTCGTGTTCGTTGTTATCAGCACGGTGTACCCGTCCGGTGCGGCGCGGGCCACATGCTGCGCAGCGATGATGCCGCTGGCGCCAGCCCGATTTTCCACGACCACGGGTTGACCGGTCTGCGCGGTGATCGATACCGACAGGGCGCGTGCGAGCTGATCCGTGGCGCTACCCGCACCAAAGGGCACGACAAACGTGATCGGCTTGTCCGGAAACTGGGCCGCGTACGCGTGTATCGCAATGCTCGAGAGGGCCAGCACGGCGCATGCAGCTTTGACGGCATGCGCAAACGTTCGATTCATTAACGCCATCATGATTTTTTTGTCTCCATGGTTTTATATGGCGTCAATCGAGCTCGACCCTCGCGGCCGTTCGTTGCACCGTGAAAATGGACCCGACGTGCGTCACACTTTCTGACTGATTCCGCGCTTTCTGTCGGCGCGGTCGCTCAAGAATCGAGATACGACGGCCTTGTGCTCTTGCCCGCACAGCAGCTCGGCTTG
>JBAZPE010000469.1:0-3076 GCA_041648375.1 Burkholderiaceae bacterium
TGCCGCCGCGCCCTGGTTCATGAAAACGCTCTCCATCGTGGGAACCGCTGCCATGTTTATGGTGGGCGGGCAGATTCTGGTGCACGGCGTGCCACCCATACACCATGCCGTCGACGCGCTCGCTCAAATGGTATCGGGCGCTTCCACCGGCCTGGTTTTCAGTGTCGTCTCCACCGTCCTCAATGCACTTGCCGGTGTTGTTGCGGGCGGCATCATTGTGGCGGCTGTCATCGGTATCAAGCGCATGCTGGGCAAGCGCTAGACGTTGCGCGTGCGGTTCAGGTGGCGCTTGAGTTCGCCCAGACTTTCATACAGCGCCTCGTGCTCATTGGCAGCGACCGGGCTGAGCAGCTGAAGTATCCAGCTTTCATGCGCCCGTGCCATGCGTGCGAACGCCTTCTTGCCTTTTGGCGTGAGCGTGATGCGCGAGCTGCGGCGGTCGGAGTCCACCTTCACGCGCCTGACCAGTGATTCCTTTTCCAGCTGATCGGTGATGCCGGTGATGTTCCCGTTGGTCACCATCATGTGACGCGACAGTTCGCCCATCTTCATGCCACGTGGCGAACGATGCAGCTGCGCCATGAGATCAAAGCGCGGCAAGGTCGTATCGAACTCGTTGCGCAATCGGCTGCGAATCTCGGCTTCGATGAGGGTGCTGCACGTGAGCAAGCGCAGCCAAAGCCTCAGGGCGTGGTGGTCATCGGGGACGCTGCGGCTTTCAAGATCGGGATGTTCGCTCATCGCTTGGTACAAACCCTAGACTTGTATTACGAAATACTTTAAACCTAAACTATGACGCAGGCCAGTTGGTATTTTCGCCAATCAACGTGTTGCGGATGACTGCGCTCTCACGCTGTTTTGCTTTGCTTCGACTCACGTACTGCATCCTGCTCCAGGAGCTCCACATGCGATTCATCCGGTCACTCATTGCCAGCGCCATACTGGTCCCTGCCGCCGCATTCGCTGCCGAACCCATCAAGGTCGGCATTGCAAACGATCTTTCCGGCCCCTTTGCCGCATTGGGTGCCGAAGCCCGTGACGGCTTCAATCTTGCCATCAAGCAGTTAGGTGGAAAGCTCGGTGGCCAGCCCGCCGAATTCCTGCAATCCGATATGGGCGGCAACCCCGACCAGGCGCGTCAGTTGGTCACCCGTTATCTGCAGCGCGACAAGATCGATTTCTTCACCGGACCGATTGGCTCGAACGTGGCGCTGGCCGTCGGCCCGGCATTGTTCGCCGCGAAGGTGCCCTATCTGTCCAATAACCCCGGGCCCAGTCAGTACGCCGGTGCCCAGTGCAATGATTACTGGTTCGGCACGTCCTATCAGAACGACTCCATGCACGAATCGGCAGGCAAGGTGGCCGCCGATCGTGGCTTCAAGAAGCTGATCGTGATGGCGCCGGATTATCCTGCAGGCCGTGACGGCCTTACCGGTGCGAAGCGCGGCTACAAGGCACCCGTACAGGACGAGATCTACACCAAGCTGGGGCAGATCGATTATGCCGCCGAGCTCGCGCAGATTCGCGCAGCCAAACCCGATGCGCTCTACATCTTCCTGCCAGGTGGCATGGGCATCAATTTCGTCAAGCAGTTCGTGTCTGCGGGCCTGAATCGCGACATCACCCTGATCGGTCCAGGCTTCTCGGCTGACGAAGATGTGATCCAGGCCGTGGGCGACCCCATGATCGGCATGTTCAATACCGCGCAATGGGCGCACGATCTGGACAACGCAGCCAACAAGGCTTTCGTATCCGCGTTCCGCAAGGAATACAACGGGCGCAATCCTTCGATGTATGCCATGCAGGCCTATGAAGTCATCATGTCCATGGACGCTGCCGTCAAGGGCACGGGTGGCAAGGTGGAGGACAAGCCTGCGTTGGTCGCTGCGCTGGAGAAAGCCGACTATCCGTCAGTACGAGGCGAATACAAGTATGGCAAGAACCACTACCCGATCCAGAGCTACTATCTGCGCGTGGTGGAGAAGGCGCCTGACGGCAAGTTGACCAACAAGCTGGTCGAGAAGGTGCTCGACAAGTATCAGGACGTCTACGTCGGCGAATGCAAGCGTTGATGGGAGCCTGCCGCGCATGACCTCCACGCTCGTCATCGAGCAGTTGCTCAACGGATTGCAGTTCGGCCTGATGCTCTTTCTGATCGCGGCCGGACTGACGTTGGTTTTCGGCATCATGGACATCATGAACCTGGCCCATGGGTCGTTGTACATGGCTGGGGCCTATGTGGCTGCCGAAACCATGCAGCGCACAGGCTCGTTCGTGGCTTCGGTGCTGATGGCAGCGGTCATCACGGGCATCGTCGCGCTCGTGCTGGAGGTTGTACTGATTCGCCGGCTGGCATTGCGTGATCACCTGGCTCAGGTACTGGGCACTTACGCCATCATTCTGATTGCGGGCGATGCGATCAAGATGATCTGGGGGCCTGCGCCGCAGATGCTCAGCATGCCGCAAGCGCTGTCCGGACCGGTGCAACTGTTGCCCGATCTGCTTTATCCCGCCTACCGCTTGATGCTGATCGTGTTCGGTCTGGCCACTGCGCTGGGGTTGTACTGGTTCGTCACCCGCACGCGTGCGGGTGTGCTGGTGCGTGCGGGTGCCTCCAACCGCGCCATGGCCACGCTGATGGGCGTTCGCGTGCCGCTGCTGTTCATGGGCGTCTTCGTGCTGGGGGCCATGCTGGCCGGTGTGGCGGGTGCGCTGCTCGGGCCGATTACGGCCGTGCAGATCGGCATGGGCGAGGACATTCTCATTCTGGTGCTGGTGTGCATCGTCATCGGCGGCATCGGATCGGTGCGTGGCGCATTCGTCGGCGCGCTGATGGTGGGCATGGTCGACACTGCGGGGCGGGCCTTCCTGCCTGCGCTGTTGCGAGAGTTCGTCTCTCCCGCCACTGCAGGTAGCGTGGGTCCCACACTGGCCGCGATTGCCATCTATATCCTCATGGCAGCGGTGCTGGTGTTCCGCCCGGCCGGTCTTTTCCCGGCAAGAGGCTAGCCATGACACGCTATGGCTGGTTCACCGTGGGGCTGCTGATCGTGCTGGCTGCGTTTCCGCTGGTCGC
>JBAZPE010000470.1:0-3073 GCA_041648375.1 Burkholderiaceae bacterium
GAAATTGATGGCAAGCGAAATGGTCACGCCTTGTGCCCGATCGGGGTCGCCCGTGGGAGAAATGCCAGCGTATCCGCATGCCGTATCCAGCAGGGAACACACCAGTCCCCCCTGGATGACACCTTGACGATTCAGGTGTTCGGGCCGAATGGTGAGGCTGATCTGCACGCTGTCTTCGTCCCAATGTTCCATATGGGCGCCCAATGAGGCAAGAAAAGGATTGTCGTCAAAGCCACTCATGATGGGGTTCCGTTAGGTTCTAAAAAGGAAGCGGTCAGCACGACGTCGATCGTCGTGTTCAATTCGGTCAGGGCGGCCGCCTTGGCGCGGCCCTCGCTGGTGGCGCGGTAGAAGTGGGGCGTCATGACCAGAAGGTCGGCGATGTCCTGTGCGTCGGTCAGGGTCAATGGCGCCCGCAGGTGTTCGGTGGCATGGGTTCGAAAGCCTTCAGGGGCATCGGGCGCCGCCGCACGCTCCGCACGCAGGCTCGGGTAGATGAGGCTGCGCAGTTCACGCAGATGATCGGGGCCCGCGTCGACTTGAAGCAAAAGACCGCCTGGCTTGAGCACCCGCGCAAATTCCGCATAGACGGGAAAACCGAACATGCACAGCACCACATCGAGTGAGTTCGACTGAATCGGCAGATTCGCGTTGCTGGCCACCAGCCACGTCGATTGTTTGTCCTGCTTGGCTGCCGCCACGATGGCCCACTTCGAGATGTCCACGCCAACGATGCTCAGCGGTTCAACTGCACCGGCTCGCGACAGGCCGTCGCGCGGGCGCGTGTCGGCCTGTGCCCGGGCGGCGCCGACCAGGGCGCGCAGATAGAAGCCCTCGCCACAGCCTGCGTCCAGGCACTGCAAGGTGCTGTGGGGCGCGCCGTGGGCAAGCACCATCTGGCTGACGGCGTCAGCAATAGGCTGGTAGTGGCCCGCTGCCAGGAAGCGCTGACGCGCCTGGATCATGGCTTTGCTATCGCCCGGGTCCAGAGACCGCTTGTGCTGAACGGGAAGCAGATGCGTGTAGCCTTGGGCGGCGATGTCGAAGCTATGGCCCGAGGCGCAGCGCCAGCAGCCATCGATGCGCTGCAGAGGGCTGCTGTCCAGTGGACAGGAAAGCGCCTGAAAGGGTAGGGTCATGACGGACAACGGCGGCGATGAGGGCTAGGATGTGTAGATTGCCCGCAGCATAGCGGGCGCGCATATCGACATCTGCCGTTTCGATCCGGCAGGTGCGTGTGGCGCAATTGTAATCACCCGCTGGAGTTTCACCATGACTGATATGACCACCCGCCTGCAGGCCATGCTGGATGCCGGTCAGGACAATCTGCTGCTGCGCTTTTCGCTCGGGAAGGCCATGTTCGAGCAGGACCGCTTCGATGTGGCGATCGAGCACCTGACCCAGGCGCTGGTCTTCGACGCGCAGTTCTCCAATGCGTGGAAGTTGCTGGGCCGCGCGCGTCTGGCCTTGAATGACCAGCCCGGTGCCAGACAGGCTTTTGAGGCGGGGCTGCTTGCCGCGCAGACCCGCGGTGACGCGCAGGTCGCCAAGGAAATCGTCGTGTTCCTCAAGCGCCTGGACAAGATGGCGGCTGCGGCAGGCGAGCGCGCTTCAGCGCCAGAGGCGGCTGGCAAGTCGTGAATGCCGACCTGCGCGGCGATGGCGTTGCGCAGGCGGCGCGCGGAGTCGCAAGCGCCTATAGCCCCATCAGTTCCTGCGCAACGGGATAGAGCGACACCACCAGAAGCAGCGCCATGCACACGTTGAACCGCGTGATGGCGGCTTCGCTTTTGAGCACGCGGGACAGTGCGCTTCCAAATAGGGTCCACACGCTGATCGCCGGAAAGTTCACGATCATCAGCACCAGGCAGGCCAGTATCAGGTTGGCGAAGAAGCCGTCATGCGGTGTGTAGGTGGCCACGATGCCGATGGCCATGATCCACGCTTTCGGATTGACCCATTGGAAGGCCGCTGCCTGAAAAAAAGTGAAGGGGCGCGCCCGCCCTGATCCACCCTGGATGCGGCCTGCGTTGGCGATGCGCCATGCGAGATAGAGCAGGTAGACCGCACCCACGTACTTCAGCACGGTGTAGAGCATGGGGATGCGTTCGAACACGGCACCCAGCCCCAGGCCTACGAACAGCAGCAGGAGTGAGGCCCCCAGCGAAATGCCCAGCATGTGCGGCAGACTTTTGCGGTAGCCGAATGTGGCACCGGATGCCGTCAGCATCACGTTGTTGGGCCCGGGTGTGACGGAGCTCACGAAGGCAAATAAGGCCAGAGGCAGGTAGGCGGTGTAGGTCATGGTGTCATTCTAGGGTCTGGTGCCAATACAGTACCGGTACAATTGAGCAGTTCAATTTGGCCACTGGCCCGGTGACATCACCATGACAGTTGTGAATCATGCGCTGGCACGACCGCAGTCCAGCGCCCAATCCGGTGGGTGGACGCCCGTGCGCGAGGCAGAGGTCACCCTGGTTGACCAGTTGACCGAGCATGTGCGATCGCGCATTCGTAATCATGGGCTGCGGCCTGGTGCCCGCTTGCCTTCGGTACGAACCATGGCGGTTGAGGCTGGCGTCAGTCGCTTCACCGTCGTGCAGGCCTATGACCGCCTGGTGGCGCAGGGGCTTGTTCAGTCGCGCCGCGGTGCCGGCTTCTACGTTTGTGCCCGTCTGCTCACGGCGGCAACGCCCGCGACCCCGAGTTTGTCGCTGGCGGGCGCATTCGACACCGCTTTCCTGTTGCGCAGCATGTTCCGAGAGGACATGGGCCCCGACATGCCGGGTGGGGTCGGCTTGTTGCCTGCGCACTGGCTGGACCACGAGCTGGTGGCGGGCGCCATGCGCGCGGTGGGCCGCAGTGTGGGGCGCAGCATTCTGGGTTATGGCGTGCCGCAGGGCATGCGTGCCTTGCGCCAGCAGATCGGCTCGGCCTTGCAGATGCAGGATGTTCCCGCGCATCCCGATCATCATTTGATGACAGTGGCCGGCGTCACGCAGGGTCTGGACTTGATCGTGCGCACGCTGGTGCGGCCAGGCGACACGGTATTGGTGGAAGATCCTGGCTGGTT
>JBAZPE010000471.1:0-3069 GCA_041648375.1 Burkholderiaceae bacterium
CCGCCACCCGATCGGATCAGGCCAGACCTTCGTCTTTCAGTGCAGCCTGCACGCCAGGCTCCTGCTCCATCGTCTTGAAAAAGCGCGCAAGATGCGTCAACTCGCCAATCGCCAGCGACTTGGCGTGCGCCCAGCGCAGCACGACATACAGGTAGGCGTCGGCCACGGTCTTGCGATCGCCGGTCAGATAAGGCCCCTGAGCCAGCGCCTCGTTGACCACGCCGAATAGCGTCACCAGTCGCTTCATGGCTGCCTGCCGCAAGGCTTCTTGCGCGGTCGCGTCTTCATGGAATTGTTGGGCACCGAACACCAGTGAGAACATCTTGTGGATATCGGCGTTCACGAATCCCAGCCAGCGCCGCACCTCAGCCCGGGCCCGTGGCGTGTTCTGACCCAGCAGATTCAATGTCGGGTCCTGCTCAGCGATATATTCCAGGATGGCGATATTCTGGGTCAGTGACCAGTCGCCTTCCGTGATGGCAGGCACGGCACCCAGCGGGTTGATCGCCAGATACTCCGGCCCCTTCAATGCCTCTCGCGACAGCCTATGCGTTTCATAGGGCTTGCCCAGCCACTGCAGCGCAATATGCGGTGCAAGGGAACAGGCGCCAGGCAGATAATAGAGTTTCATGTTTTCTCCTTGGGTATGGGGCAACAGCAGCAATTGCATTGAACCTTCGCATGACAAGATAGCCTGACTATCCAGCGTTGGACAATTCTGCACCATTTATGTCGATTCATACGCTGAAAATATTCTTAATATCCATATCTATTCTTACCTGTCGCGGGGAGTGTATTGATGCATCGTTTAAGTAGCTTGTGCGCCGTTCTTCTGTCTACGTTCTCATTGCAGGCGGCAGCCAATGGCGACCTCACACCCACACGGGCTGACCCGGCCACGCTGGAAGTCGTCGAGATTGCCGGGAACCTGGATCGCCCGTGGGGGCTGGCCTTTTTGCCCGATGGTGCCATGTTGGTGACCGAACGCAGCGGTCAACTGCGGCGGGTCGATGCGCAGGGGAGGGTCGGCCAGCCATTGAAGGGTGTGCCGGCGGTGGCGGCGCGCGGGCAGGGTGGATTGCTCGATGTCGTCCTCTCACCTGGCTTTACAACCGATCGCTGGGTTTACCTCTCTTACGCAGAGGCAGGCGAGGGCAAGATGGGAACCGCCGTGGGAAGAGGGCGGTTGTCCAAGGACAATGGATCGCTGGAAGGCTTTGAAGTGATCTTTCGACAATCTCCCAAACTGTCCACTGGCAACCATTTCGGCTCGCGGCTGGCGTTTGATCGTGACGGCTATCTGTTCATCTCGCTGGGTGAAAACAACGAGCGTCCCACCGCACAGGATCTGGACAAGCACCAGGGCAAGATCGTCCGGTTGAACGCCGACGGCTCGGTTCCCAAGGACAATCCTTTTGTTGGCCGCAAGGGCGCCTTGCCGGAAATCTGGACCTATGGCCAGCGCAATCCGCAGGGCATGGCCATGCATCCGATCACAGGCAAAATCTGGAGCAGCGAGCATGGGCCACGCGGCGGTGACGAAGTGAATCTGGCCGAGCCGGGCAAGAACTACGGCTGGCCCCTGGCCACGCACGGCATCAACTATTCAGGCATGCGCATTCCCGAGGCGAAGGGCGAAGCCGTCGATGGCACCGAGCCACCGTTGTATGTCTGGACGAAATCCCCTGCCATCAGTGGCATGGCGTTCTACACGGGTGACACGGCTGCGTGGAAGAATTCGCTTTTTATCGGTGCGCTGGGATCTCAGGACGTCATCCGACTTACCCTGGATGGTGCGAAAGTGGTGGCCGAAGAGCGCATGCTGGCTGATCGGGGAGAACGCGTGCGGGATGTACGAGTAGGGCCCGACGGTGCGCTCTATGTGTTGACCGACGCATCCGACGGCAAGTTACTGCGGGTTAAACCGCGTTAACCGAGCAAGCAGAAAGCGCAGCATGTGTCGTCGGCTCGTGTGCCGTAGCGGGTGGCATGGCTTGCTTCGACGCCATGCGCTAGGCGGTGCGCCACGCCGCCCAGGCGACCATGCCCCAACCAGCCAGGAAGGCCACGCCGCCTAGCGGCGTGATTGGCCCCAGCCATCGCTGACCGGTGGTTGCCAGCAGGTACAGGCTACCGCTGAACATCACGATACCTGCGAACATCACCCAGCCCGCCGTGGCCCACAGCCCTCCCGGCAGGCGTGGCGCCGCGATGGCAAGCGCCAGGATGGCCACGCCATGGATGAGGTGATAGAGCACGGCGGTCTGCCACACTGCAAGCATCTCGGTGCTGATCATGCGTTTCAAGCCGTGCGCACCGAACGCGCCCGCGCCCACTGCAAAAAACATGTTCAGTGCGGCACATAATGCAAGGCCTCGATCGATCATTGTCTGTTCTTCCCTGAATGAATCTCAGTGCTGTGAGATGTGAATGAGCTGCGGTACTATCGACCCACCGGAACAGGTGGTCCGGCTACAACATCCTGTCCGAGATTGCAGAATGAAGAATTGGTCGCTTAAGCAACGTATCCTGGCAAGCTTTGCCGTCATTCTGACAATTATGTGCATTATGGCGGGACTCGCCTATTCGCGTCTTGCCGTGATCGAACGAGAGGCTGAACGCCTTCGCACCGACTCGATGCCAGGGCTGTATTACAGCACTGCTTCGCGTGCAGCCTGGTTTGACGGCGTGCTGCTGGTGCAGGAGTTTCTCGACGCGGATGACCCTGCGGTGCGCGCCAGCTACGAGGGCTTGTTCGCCAATAACGCGCAGGCCTTGACGCGTGCACTCACGCAATACCAAGCTACCGCAGCGACCGATACCGAGGGCGTCTGGCTGCGTGAAGTCCAGAGTCATCGCGCCGAGTTCGAGCGGGTAAGAAGCGCCATTCTCGAGATATCCCGTAATGGCGACCTCCAGCGCGCGCGCAACATGGTGCGAGAACAGCTCAGACCCGTGTGGGCCAAGGGTCGGGACGTCTTCCAGGCGATGGTGCAATTCAATCGTGAACATGCCGAAGAATCGGCAGAAGAAATTACGAGCGCGGTTCGCCTGGGTGAGGCCAATCTG